>JAVBTW010000110.1:0-17271 GCA_031555975.1 Eubacteriales bacterium | reverse complement strand
TCTGGCGTGGTAACCCGTGGCTACCACTGCCCGCCTGTTCAACAGCCATACTTTAACACCGTCAGACTGACCGGGGAGGTGCCCGATGACGAAATCCTGAGCAGGCGAAGGCGATCCTGGATGGAGAGGAACCTTGCATCCTGCTGGACGTACGCACGGTTGAGGAATTCGAGGCTGGACGCATCGACGGCGCGGTTCTGACCCCGACTACGAGCTCGCAGAACGCGCCGAGGTCGAACCGCCCGACAAGGACGCGCTGATTCTGATCTGCTGCCGCAGCGGCAGGCGCTCCGCCAACGCCGCCAAGGACCTGGATTTGATCTAGGGATCACCCGTCGAGCAGGAAATCAAGCGATATGGGGTGACGGTGTATGGCAAATAGCGGGGCGTATGACCATATATTCTTGTTGACAAACCAATATGGCGAACTGTACAATCTCTGTATATCATCTGGTCTGGTTTGCTTCTCATCACCGGTTCGGTTTAGGAGCGTGCTGCATGTACAGGTTGATCATCGCGGACGACGAGGCGGAGATCCGCAACGGCCTCATGAACATTGTTCCGTGGGCGCGCTGGGGTTTTGTTGTGGACCGCTGTTTTTCCAGCGGCCACGAGGCCATTGAGTATCTGAAAGACCATGACGCGGATGCTGCGCTGCTGGACATTGTGATGGACGAAGGCACGGGTCTGGATGTGGCGATGTGGCTGCGCGAGCACCGGCGGCGCACGCGTGTGCTGCTGTTGAGCGGATACTCGGATTTCACATACGCGCGCCAAGCGATTCAGCATGGCGTGTGGCGGTATCTGCTCAAGCCCACAGAGATGCATGAGGTACAATCGACGTTTGAGGAACTGCGCGTTGAACTGGACCGCGAGGCACAGTCTGCGCAGAGGCGATCAGGCGTTCTCGAGGTGCTGCTGACCGCGCCATCACACTGGCTTGAGCATCCGCACCAGTCCATCTCGCTGTTTGACGAGGCTGAAGGAGCCGGCTATGCGATGGCGGCACTGAAGTTTGGTGATCACGAAACAGCTGCGTTGGCGGCGTCGCAGCACCTCGGCCAGTGGAGTTGGCCCGTGGGATGGACGGTTGCGTGCTGTGCCATGGGGGCCCAGCTGTATGTGTGTGTCCAAGCCGCATCGCTGGACGAGTTGAAGTCGGCATTTCAAGAGCGGGTGGAGCGCCTGATCGCAAGTTGGCGGTTGCTGTCCATTACGGTGGAAGTGGTCTATATTGGCTGCGCTGTGGCGATGTACGCGCTGATGGCGGCCTGCCTGGCGGGGATCAACGCGAGCAGACAATCGGATGCAGTGCAGGTGCTCATTGCGATGCTTGATGCGGATGATGCTGATTACACGCTGACACTGCAGGAATGGGCTGCCAAGCTGTCGGTGAACCCAGGCTACATCAGCCGCAGGTTTAAAGAGAAGACAGGCGACAATTTTGCGCACTACTACACCCGGTTGCGCATGCAGCGCGCAAAGCACATGCTGGGCAAGACCCAAATCAGCGTGTCGCAGATCAGCCGCAGCCTGGGCTATGTGGATACGAAGCATTTCAATCAAGTGTTTAAGAAGGAATTCGGCAGCACGCCCACACAGTACAGGCGCGCGGTGGGTCGGTCATGAGCAGTTCGCGGTGGTTTGGGCAGATCAGCAAGTATTTCCTCAAAAACCTGCTGTACATGGTGCTTCTGTTTGTCCTGCCTGTCAACCTCCTGGTGGGCTGGCTGTTCTCCTATCAAAACCAGACAATGATGGAGCAGCGGTTGCTCAAAGGCAGTCGCGACATCGAGCGCATTCATGACCAATGCGACAATCTGCTGGTGACTGCACAGCGCGGCAACATCGCAGCTTCTACCAGCGTCAACGCGGTCAAGCTGGCGCGGCTGACGCACTACGAGTTCAACCTGCGCACCAATGAGACCATCAAAATGCTCCAAGCTGAGAGCCTGTCCATGGAGACCGCGAACCGCATCGTGGACAAGGTGACCTACCACTTTCGCGTACCCTCGCTCTATGTCAGCAGCACCTCCGCTTGGACGGACGCGCTGCCCAATCGGGCCTTGAGCGACGCGCTGCCCGGGATCAATTACGCCAATGCGTACCTGTACCGGCTGGTGGAGAAGTATGAGCGGGAAGGGTTAATCCAGTCAACCGAGTATGATCGTGACACCCTGACCTTTTTTACGAACATCTTTTTCGGCAATGTATTGTGTGGTGGCGTCGCATTCAAATGCTCTGTGCCGTCCTTGCTGAGTGCGCTTTCAGAGAGCAATGACCTGCAATCGGACCGGCTGCTGATCGCATCGTCGGAGGGAACGGTCATCCTGGACTCGGGCCGCGAACTCGTTGGGCGCTCGATGTCATCGATCATGGCGCAGGCACAGCGCTGGCCTGCATCAAGCGAGAAGCGCGGACGGGTGATCTTTAGCGGACAACACTATGCAATGTTAACCACCGCGTCGGACTCCGGGGGTTGGCAGTATTATCTGCTATGCAGTCTGGCCGAGCTTGATCGTGCACAGCGAGTGAACACGGCGATTATGGCTGCATTGTCATTGGGCATGACACTGGCGATGATCGCCATTGCATTCTGGTTGGCGATGAAGTTTTACCGCCCTGTGCGGGTGATTGTCGAAATGCTCGCCGATCCCGGAATGACGATGTCCAAGCAATATGAGCTGTTGGCACAGCGGGTGGACGAGCTGGGTATCGTGGCGGAGATGTTGCAAAAATCCAGGATCGACATGCTGATGACGGAGCACATGCTGCTCGACCAGCAGAAGCAATTAGAGCAGATTGAGAATCAAGCGCTGCGCTCACAGATCAATCCCCACTTCATCTACAACACTTTGGAGTCCATCAACTGGAAGATTCGCGCGCATCTGGGACTCAACAATGAAGCGTCGGAGATGATCACCGATCTATCAAAGCTGCTCAGATTGACGTTCCGCAGCCGAGAACGGTTCGTGCCGCTGCATGAGGAACTGGCACACGCGCAGGTGTATATGAGGCTGCAGAAGGTGCGGTTTCGGGACAAGTTTGACATGACCTGGGAGATCGACGAGGCGATGCTCGACCGGATGGTGCTGCCGCTGCTGCTGCAGCCGTTGCTGGAGAATGCCATCACCCATGGCTGTGCGCCGGAGTTGGAACGCACCGTGCATATCCGGTGCGCCTGCCAGGCTGCGGCGGACGGTGCGCTGCTGTTGATTGTGGCTGACGACGGCATCGGCATGATGGAGGAAGCGCTGGCCAAGGTCCAAGGCAACCTCAGCGACGCAGAGACCGACGAGCGGGACAACGCCCACATTGGACTGTCTAACACCAACCGCAGAATGGCGCTGATGTATGGGGAAAAATATACCATCCAAGTCGAGAGTGCCCACCACAGGGGGACAAAAGTCACATTAACCATCCCATAGGTGAGAAAAACCAACCTTTGCGACGCGAGTGACGCATTTACTGCACACTCGCGCCTTTTTTTACCCCCTTGTATGCAAAGGAAAGCGCACTGTATACTGATACCAGCGAAGGGGTGAGCGGCTATGCGGAGTTCAACATGGAATTTGCGGAACCTGAGACAATACTGGGCACTGTACGCGCTGCTGATTTTGCCGGTCGTCTGCCTGATCGTATACGCCATCGTGCCGATGGCACTGCAGTTCGTGCTGGCTTTTAAGAACTACCAGATTCTGGGCGGCATCTGGGGCAGCGACTGGTCCGGGTGGGACAACATCCGCGCGTTGGCCCAGTCCCCGGATTTCGCGCGAATTGTCACCAATACGGTGCGCATCAGCCTGTTGAGACTGGCTGTGGAGTTCGCGCCGCCCATCATACTGGCCATAATGCTGTTTGATATGAGTTCCAACCGCTATCGCTCGTTCAGCCAGAGCGTGCTGTATATACCATACTTCTTTTCGTGGGCTGTGGTGTACTTCGTCGCGTATGCGCTGTTTGCCAACCAAGGGTTTATCAATCAAATCAATGCCATTTTGTTCGGATCGACCACGAACTTCATGATCGAGGAGCGCTGGTTCTATCCGTTGCTGCTGGGTTCGTCGCTGTGGAAGTCCATCGGCTGGAACACCATCATCTACCTGGCGGCACTGGCCAATATTAACACCGAATTGTACGAGGCAGCAAAGCTCGATGGCGCTGGGCCCATCCAGCGCACCTGGCACATCACGTTGCCGGGCATTTCGCCAGTGATCGTTTTTTTGCTGACGCTGTCGCTGGGGCGCATCACAGCCAATGAAGGCACGGAACAGATCCTGCTCTTCTATTCGCCTGCCACCTACGCGCTGGGCGACACCATCGGCACCTGGGTATACCGCATGGGTTTGGGCAAGTTCAAGTACAGCCTGGGCGCGGCGGTGTCAATGCTAAACTCGCTGTTCGGGTTGCTGTTGATCCTGGGTTTCAACAAACTCTCGACCAAGTACCTGGGTGTTGGCATCTGGTAGCATGGAAGGGAGGAATACCAATGATCCGGAGCCGGGCAGATAAGGTGTACCAGGTGATCATCTACACGGTCGTGAGTGTGCTGCTGGTGTGCTCGTTGTTTCCGTTGGTGTATATCGTGGGCCAATCGCTAACCTCGTTTGACGAGTGGACGCGGCGTGGTGGGTTCGTGATCTTTCCGCTGGAACCTACGCTCAGTGGCTATCGCCAAATCTTGCGCTATTCAGGCGAAGTGCGCGCGGCGCTGACGGTCAGCGCGCTGCGCACACTGGTTGGCTCGGCGATCCAGTTGCTGGCCACACTGGTCTTTGGATACGCGGTGTCGAGGCCCAAGTTGCCTGGACGAAAGCTGTTGATTGGATTGAACTTATCCACCATCTTGTTCAGCGGCGGGCTGATCCCGACGTTCCTCGTCATTCAGGGCACTGGTTTATACGACTCGTTCTGGGTCTATGTGGTGCCGGGCCTCGTGTACACCTGGGGAGTGCTGGTTTTTAAGCAGTTCTTTGAAGGCGTACCCAAATCCATTGAGGAGTCTGCTGTGGTGGATGGCGCCAGTGAACTGCAGTTGATGCTGCGCATCATCTGGCCCATGAGCTATTCAGTGATTGCTGCGATCACGCTCTTTCTGGCGGTGGGTCATTGGAACGCTTGGTTTGACGCGATGGTGTATACCACGACACCCAGCTTGCAGCCGTTGCAGCTGCTTTTGAAGAAGATGTTCAGCAACGCCAACTCCGGCTATACGCTGAACATCCCATCATCTCAGTCGCTGTCCACATACAAGCAAGTGCCCAGCAGTTCCATGCGCATGGCCGTCGCAGTGGTAGGTATCTTGCCGATACTTTGCATTTATCCGTTCCTGCAGAAATACTTCATCAAGGGCGTTTATGTAGGTGCGGTTAAAGAATAAACTGAGGGAGGTTTGTCGGATGCATTATCGCGGACTGAGGGTACTGTGCCTGGTACTGGTGCTTGTGCTGTCGATAGGGGCATGCACAGCGGCGTTGGGCGAGGGCGAGACGAAAGGGGAACCGATCCAGATCGAGTGGTTTGTGCCGCCAATTATCGGTACGCCATTGCCGGACAAGTCAGCCGATCCTTACTACCAATACTTGCTCGAGAAGTTCAATGCAGACGTGACACTCACAGTCAGCGCGGACTTCATGACCGAACTGATCACGAGGTTCGTGTCCGGGAACGCGCCGGACATGATCAACTTCGATACCGAAGCCAAACTGATGCAGCTGTATAACCAGGGCGTGCTGATCGAGGACTGGTCGGTTTATCAGGATCAGATGCCCGCCTTGATCGAGGGCATGGGAGAAACGGCCAAGACGTTCTATACCCGCGAAGGCAAGCTCGTTTGCCTTCCGATCCAGGCCAATGGTCAAAAGTGGTCCTGGGAGATCCGCAAAGACTGGCTCCAGAAACTGGGGCTCGAGATGCCCACGACATCGGACGAGCTGTTGGACGTCGCGCGCGCATTTACCCAACAGGATCCGGACGGAAACGGAAAGAACGACACCTTCGCCTTCACTTCCACCGGTGCGAACAAGAACATCGGCGAGATCTCCAATCTGTTGGGCATGTTCACGCCGCCGTCTTGGTACATTGATGAGGCGAAAAACGAGGTCGGCCACCCCTACCTCAACGGTGGCCATAAACAGTTCCTGGACTTCATGCGGATCATCGTCAAGGATGGGTTGATCGACCCGGACTGGTATACCCAGCAGTGGGATGAGCGCAAGCCCAACCTGTTTGCAGGCGCGTTTGGTGTGGTCTGGTATCCGCCGATGGCGCTGCTGAACGAAATCTCCATCGCCGTGCCGGACGCGAACGTGGTGGACTGGTGGTCGATGATGGGCATGCCCAAGGGCAGCGAAATCGGCGGCAAGCTGCCGGTGCCTTTTTCTCCGATCGGCATGGCGCGCTCATCGCCTGCGGCGCTTGCGAACGATCCCACCAAGCTTGCTGTGGTGACGGCGATCTATGAGGACCTTGCTTGGCCCAATGAGGGTTGCCATAAGATGATGTACGGTCGCGACATCGACGATTATCAGTTCATTGAACTGGGCGACGGCTACCTTTATTATGACCGCAACAATGCGAATGGAAAGTCGCTCAAGGGCGTACGCGCGGACCAGTTTGAAGCGCTTTGGGACTGGGCGTACATGGGCTTGTATGAGGATCCGTTCGTGATCCAGGGCACCTCGCCCGAACCGAATGATGTGACCTACGCGTTCCTCGAGCTGGAAAAGCAAACCCAGGCATTCCAGTTCTACAGCGACGATAATTATCTGCTGGTGCAGGATGCGCAGTTGCAACTGGATTGCGAGGCCGTCAAGGATGAGTTCGAGATCAAATACATTCTCGGCCAGACGGACGACTATGACGGTTTTGTCACACAGTGGTTGGCCACAGGCGGGCAGGCGCTGCTCGATTCGGCGACTGAGCAGTTCAAGGCCATGGGCAAGATCAAGTAATCCACTTTCGAGTAGATGATCGTGGTAGGGGGCGGTATATCCGTCCCCTTCGCATAGGAGGGATGATGAGATGTTCATTCGGGTGTACGACAAGGCTGGCGAACCCGGACGCGTCTGCTGGGACAACGACATGCTATACTACGACGGGCAATACTTTGCCATGTTCAATTTTCTCGCGTTGGATGGCAAGGGCTATTCGGTGGACCTGCACAGTTCTCCTGACGGCGTACATTGGACGCGGTTGCTGAAGGACGCACTGCCCATTGAAGGCGCGCATGCAGGTTATTCATTTCACCAGTTCGGGGATAGGTTCTATTACCACGCCACCTGCACCACGCCGGAACGGGGGATCCACTTCAAGACCTATGCGTCAAAGGATCTGCTCAATTGGACGCACATGGGCGACGAATTCGACGTGCTGCCCAATCCGGAATGGTATGCCCAGCGCTGGGACGAACTGCAGGTGCTGGATGACTCGGACGAGAATGGCGAACCGGTCTACTACGGCTACATCTCTGCCGAGGTGCGCCCTGAGATCGGCGCGCCGTCCTGCGGGCTTCTGAAAAGCCGCGATGGACTCCGGTGGGAGGCATTGCCGCCGCCGGTGATCGAGTGGGGCCATATCCCCGCCCACCACATGGAAGTGCAGTTTTGTGAGAAGCTGCACGGGCGGTATTATCTGTGCTTGTCCGGGCGACTGTACATGAACAACATGGGGTACTCGCTGTATACCTATGTCTCGGACAGCCCAGAAGGACCGTTCAAACCGGATGTCGAGACGTATAGGTTGCACGGCACATCCAACTGCGACGTAACCTGGTTGTCCCACACGTTCGCCACACCCGACGGCCTGCTGGCTGCCACCTGGCTGAGCCACGATGAATCTCCTGAGATCCCCAGCGGTTCGTTCGCCATCGCCCCGCTCAAGCGTGCTGTCGCGCCAGATGGGCATCTGAGGCTGGCCTACTGGTCGGGCAACGACGCTGTCAAGGGTTGTGCGCTGGCGCTGCCGGAACCGATGCTGGTTCATCCTCTGCCGTCCGTTCGAAGGGATGATGAAGGGCTGAAGTGTGAAGGTGATGCGCTCGTCATGCGGGCTGGTCGGGACGGCCTGATTTCAGAAATTGCCGCCGGACTTGATCGAGAAGCGGGTTGGATTCTGGAAGGACGCTTGCTTCTGCGTGAGAATCGGACGGCCATTGAAACTCACCACCACGCCGCGTTCTTTGGCATAGCGCTATTTGACGGCGCGCGCAGCGCGACAATCATGGCCGCATCCACTCAGGGCAGCTGCCTCAGCGGTCCGCTTTCGTTCGACGACCATGCCATCGGTACGTTTGGTCTGCTCGACGATGCCCGCGCCGCGCAGGGCCTGCATCAAGCGCGCTCAGGTCCGTTGCGCGGCCTGCTTCAGTTTGAGTGCAGAGACGCGCTTTGTGCCATCGGTTATGCCAGCGCTCCGACTTTGCGCCATGGCCGTGAATGCAGTTTCCGCGTCATCGCTCGCGGCGACTACTTTGAACTCTACATCAACGATCTGTATGTGCAGACCTTTCTCGTCCCTGATCATTTTGATGGACGCATTGGGTTTTTGGTTTTGGATGGCGACGCGCATCTGAGCCAATGTCGCGCTTGGATGATGGATGCATGACAGGCATGCACAAAGAGGCAGCTTTTCGGACACTTTGAGTGGAATGTCATCAAATCCACTTTGCAGCCGATCACGCCCGATCGTCTCCATGTGTTGTGCTCCAGAAAGCGTTTTACTGAACAGAGCGTCTGACATTTCTGTTGGCCACGCGCAGAATCGCTTCGGCGGCGGCAGGCGCACCGCCGCCAGTGCGCAATCCTTCGGACAGGCGCTGTGCGCTGGCGCGGAACGAAGCATCGTTTAGTATGGCCAACACCGCGCTTCGGATGGACGCTGCTTCGGGCTTTGGCAGCATCACACCCGCGCCAAGTGCAGTCACGCGCCGCGCCACCATGCGCTGCTCTTCGTGCCTGGGAAACAGCACCATGGGCACACCGAAATACAGGCTTTCGTTGGCACTGTTCATGCCGCTGTGCGTGATGAACGCGTCCGCTCGCTGAAGCACGCGCAGTTGATCCACGCGTGGCTGCACGTCAAAGCCGGGCGGCAGTTCACCCAGCGTGGAGAGGTCCAGTTGCTTGCCCACCGACATCACCACATCCACGTCGAGCGTCCGCAGCGCCTCGATGCAGCTTCGATAAAACGCGGGTTCGTTGTTCAGCACCGTGCCCAGCGACACGTACACCCGCTTTCTCAGCTTTTCGGCGGGATCGCTCGTCGGCACATCCAGCGACGGCCCGACGAACGCATACCGGTTCGAAAATGTGTCCGACATCGGCTGAAACTCGCGCGAGGTATACACCACCGCGTCCGTGTCGTTGTCGTTCTGGATGATGGAAACGAATCCGCTCAGCTGATAGCCATGCTCGCGCAGCAGCTTCATCTTGCGCTGGATGCGCGGCATCCCGGTGATCATCCGGACCAGTTCCATGGGACTGCGCTTCATCAGCCGCGCAGTGTGTTGATTGAACGCGAACGAGGTGGTGGAGCACACAAACGGCAGATCCAGCTTGCGCGCAAACAGCTTGCCCCAGAAACACACCGAGTCTGAGACCACCACGTCCGGCCGGAACGCGCGCAGATCCGCGCACACGCGCTCATCCAGCGCAATGGTGGTATCCGCCACCATCTCGATCAGCAGCGCAAAATCCTTCCCGACGCCCTGCTCATCCTCGGGGCGCAGCGGCGGCAGGAACGCGTCACAGCCGATGAAGCGCGCGCCCGCGGCCTCGATGCGCTGGCAAAACGGCGCAAAAGAATAGTACCACACCTCGTGACCCAGGCGCGTCAGTTCCCGCACGACCGGAATCGTGGGGTTTGTGTGCCCGTGCGCGGGTATGCAGAAGAACACAATCTTGCTCATGTGATGACCTCCATGCGCACTCATTGTATCACGGCATCCGGATCAATGCAATGCGGTGAGGATACCTTCTTGGCGGAGACCATGCGGACAGAGACGTGGCTTCGTCTTTTCTTTCTCATACGAATCAAGGCGTTGGAGCGCGACGTACTGGAGGTACATCAAGCGGAAAACGACGCAGCGTTGGCGGAAAAGGCGCTGAATCATGCGCTTTCGGCGTTTAAAAACGCACTCTACTCTGATTGATCGTTTTTGCGTGGAATTCGCTCTTCAGCTTGCGGCATGCGGTATCCTGCATTGTGGGGCTCCTCTTGATACCAGTAGGCGGTGCTGGAGTAGTCGTTGGACAGCTTGTTGGCATGGCCATGTTCGATTGTGACGCGAATGGACTGCTGGAACCGAATTGGGTCCTTGACATGGAAACGGTACATGCTGTTCGCACCCTGCCATGGCCGGCCCAGTTCGTCTCCGGAATAGACGGTCAGCCCATGCCAAGGCGCGTTGTAGGGCGTGCGCGGGCAGTAGGCTGTATTGAAGTAGTCCTCGGTTCCGGTTCCGTTGAGGGTGGGCAGCACATCGCCGTCGATGAAGATCATGTCATCGCCTTCGCCATACCAGTCGTTGATCTGCTTCTCAAAATTGAAAATGTTCAGATTGCAGCCCACATAGTGGCCGCGCCCCTCGGCCTCCAGAATCACGTAGTTGCCCTTGCCATCCAGATTGGGCGCGTCCCACAGCGCGGGCCAAGTATCGGACCGGCTCGTTCCGGCCAACGGGCTGCGCTCACCCAGGTCTTTGCCTTCTCGGCGAGCGAATCCGTCCGTGTCACGCTCGCGCCGCCACTGCGCGTGAAACCGGCCAAAATCATCCCGAACATCCATCAGTTCGTAGTCGATATAGTAGAAAAAATTCATCTGGACATCGGACTCGTTCTCCAGCGTGATGCGCGCGCCGCTCGCGAACGGCATCGGGAAGTAGCAATTGAATGCACGTCCGTCTTGCGGGCACATGGACAGAGGTTCCGACACGAAGTTGCGTGTTAAGCCCATGCCTATGCCGAAAAAGTCGCCGATAGGCGCCTCGACGCTGGGATTCTGCTCGCCATCCCAGTACATCCGCAGCACAGCGCGGGACAGGATGTCTGGGTCGGTGCTTGAGAGTGTGCACCAAATGTGGCGGATCACACCACTGCCGCCGATATCTGCCACGTCCAGCGTTCCCTGCGGCTGGATGAGCGCTGAGTCATTGTTGCCACCTTCTCGGTCGTAGCTGGACACCCGCCTCGTCTTGGTGTCGCGAAGCACGAACAAGGTGTCCAGGTTGTTGCCTTCAAGCATGATACTTCATCCTCACATCAAATATTTGCGTCCGGATCATCGCAACCCACCAGCCGCGCCTCCAATGGCGGCATCGCAGGCAAGCCATTCGACGGACTGTCCAGATAAAAGTACGCAGTGGAAGCCCAGTCGTCCTCACGGTAGAAGTTGTACCATGCGTCCTTTATGGCTGTCTCCCCATTCAGCGTGTAACCTGGCGCCTCAAACAGTGGCTGGAATCCTTGCGTGTCCGAGTCTGCAGACACGATGCGGATGGGCGCGCCTGATTCGACCAATCTCAAGGCCACATCGCAAGGCGCCCCGCCGATTTGCTGCACACCGACGCGGCAGGCGCTCTGGAAGTAGATCGGATCCGGCACATGCCATCGGTAAAAACTGAACCGACCCGCCTTCATGTCGGAGATCGGGCTGCCTTGCGTGCGGCAGGCGAATACGCCCTGGCCCCATGCGGTGCCGATGTAATCCTCAATGCCCGTACCCGCCAGGGTGGGGAGCGCGTTGTCGCCGTCCAAATACACTTTGACCTCGCCCTCGCCGAACCAGGCGCCCTTGTATCGATCATCTGTGAACACGCCCATCGACGCGCCCAGGAACCGGCCACAGCCGCGCACCTGGGGCAGCAGCGGATAGTCCTCACACAGCGAAGTGGGACACTGCCGATTCCAATAGGCATGGAAGTACAACGCTCGGCCGCGTTCCAGCGGTTCAAGGGTAAAGTCCACCTCATAGAACAGCCGTTTCAGCGACTCATCCGATTCGTTGGTCAGCGTGATCCTGGCGGACTCATAGAATGGCATCGGGACGAAGCAGTTCATCGAGCGGCCCTCTGGCGAGGAGAACAGTTCTGAATCGAACGCGGTCATCCTGGCCAATCCAAATCCGAAGAAGTCGCCCAGCGGGCAGCAGACGGCGGGTTCTGCGCAACCGTCCCAGTACATGCGCAGCACGAGCGATCGCAATATGCGTGGCGAGCGACCACTGAGCGTAACCCAAATTCGGCGCACGACGCCCGAGCCTTGGGTCGTCATCAAGGTCACCGTCTGACCTGCCTCCAGCCGGTCAAAAGCATGCCCCTTCGCGCCGCCGTTCTCTTGGCCTCCCGCGCCCGGCGCAGCCATCGGGTTCTCAAAATCGGTCCATCGGGTCTGGCTCCCCGGCTTTGCGTGGAATATCTCCATGTCAATCTCCCCTCCCTAACCCTTCACGCCCGAGGTGACGATGCCCTGCACGAAATACTTCTGACATGACAGGTACAGTGCCAGCACGGGCAGCACCGTCAGCACAGACATCGCCATCAGCGGCCCAAGGTCCATCGCACCGCCATACTGGCTCTTAAAGATGTTCAGTCCGACCGCGAGTGTGAACTTCTTCGGGTTCACCAGATAGATGATCGGACCCAGGAAATCATTCCAGGCGGCGACGAAGGTGAACATGGTCACCACCAGCAGCGACGGCTTCGCGTTCGGCAGATAGATCGACCAAAAAATGCGCGGCCAGCTACAGCCGTCAATCATCGCGGACTCTGCCAGCTCCTTTGGGACAGTCGCGAAGAACTGACGCAACAGGAAGATGTTGAATGCGCCGCCACCGAGGAACGCGGGCAGCACCAGCGGCAAGTAGGTGTCCACCCACTTCAGGTTCGAATACAGAACAAACATCGGGATCAGCGTGACCGTGCCGGGGATCATCATCGTCGCCAGCAGCATGGTGAACAGAAACCGCTTGCCCGGACCGCTCAGCCGCGCGAATCCGAATGCCACCATGGAGCTAGACACAACCGAGCCAACGATTGACAGCGCCGTGACCAGACAAGTATTGAGCATATACTGCACAAAGTCCGCCGAGGCCAGGCCCTCATAGAACGCGCGCAGCGTCCAGGGATTGGGAATCCACTCCGGCGGGTAGGCTGAGATCTGTTCAGCCTCCATGAACGCGGTCTTGATCATCCATACAAATGGCAGCAGGAATAGGATGCTGCAGAGGGCGAGCACCAGTTCCCAACCCACAGTGGATGCGGCCTTGCGCGCTTTGGCGCCCTTGACCATCGCCATATCAGTCCACCTCCTCTCGATAGTGCACCCAGTGTTTGGACGATCGGAAGATGAACATGCTCAGCGCCATAATGATCACAAACAGCCCCCAGGCCAGCGTGCATGCGTATCCGAAGTCAAAGAACTTGAATGCGGTCTTGTACAGGTGCAGCCCGTACACATAGGTGGCGTACATCGGCCCGCCCTCCGTCATGACCTGCGGCTGGACGAAAATCTGCAGCGAGTTGATGATGCCCATGATCAGGTTGAAGAAGATCACTGGCGTGAGCAATGGCAGCGTGATCTGAAAAAACACCTGCACAGCCGACGCGCCGTCCAGCGCTGCGGCCTCGTAGTACTCATCCGAGATGTCCTGCAGGCCCGCGAGCAGGATCAGCATCTGGCCGCCGCAAGTGAATATGTTCATGATGATCAGCGAGGGCATCGCCCAATACTCGTCCCAGATCCATTCCGGACCCTGCACGCCGATCAAGCTCAACAGGTCGTTGAAGATGCCCACGATCGGGTTGTACAGCTGCGCCCATACGATGTACACCGCCACGCCTGCGACCACACTGGGCAAATAGAACACCGAGCGGAAAAAGTAGCTGAACGGCATGCGCTTGTTGAGCAGGTTGGCCAGGAACAACGCAATCGCCATGTTCAGCGGCACAGAGATCAGCGCATAATAGAAGGTATTGCCGATGCTCTTCCAGAACAGCTCGTCGCCGAACAGCATCTGCCGAATGTTGTCGAGCCCTGTGAACTGGGGTATGGAGACGCCGTTCCAGGTGGAAAACGCAGCATACAGCGAGTAGAGCATCGGCCCGATCGTGAAACACACAAAGCCGATCAGCCACGGGCTGATGAACAGGTAGAACATCCGCGATGTGTTCATGCTGGACCTTTTGCGCCCGCGCGCGGGGTTGGTGGATTGTTGAGCCAATGCTGTCACTCCTTTGGCGCGAGCGCGCGGCAGCCGTGGGTAGGAGGCCGCCGCGCACAGGTTCCGTCGCAATTCTGGTCTTTACTCGGCCAATATGGCCTCACAGTTCTTCTGGATGTTGGCGATCGCCGTGTCGATGTCCAGCTTGCCCGCCAGGCACTGCTTGTACTGGTTGGTCACTTCGTCATTGACCTTGCCCCACACGCCCGCAGTCTCCCAACCCACTGCATAGTCGAGCATGTCCACGAAAGCCTGCTTGTTGTAGGGCTTGTTGCCGTAATACTCGTTCAGGTACTCATCGCTTTCGGCGTAGCTGGTCAGCATCGGCACGCCGATGGGCGCGACCACGGCTTGCGCTTCGGGAGAGGTGGTCATGAACTTGATGAAGTCCCATGCCACTTCGGGGTTCTTGGATTGGGTCGAGATTGTCCAGCCGTCCGCAAACAGTGTGCCGGTCCAGTGGCCGAGCGCCTCGTTGGTCGGCAGTTCCACAATATCCCATTCAAACTTGTCGCCGATGGTCTTTGCGAACGGGCCCATCTCCCACGGCGCGGTGATCGCCATGGCGTACTTGCCCGTTTCGAATCCACCGCCCACGGCCTTCGCCATCGTGTCGTCCGGCGAGACCTGATCCTCGGCTACGAGCTTGACCATCAGGCTGAACGCGGCTTTGAACTCCTCATTGCCCACTGCGTTCACCGTCTTGGTCTCTGGATCATACAGCGGCGTGTTGCCGTAAAGGTTGCGGTAGATCTGCATCGGCCAGCCACTCAGGTTCACGCCGAAGACCTTGCCGCGGCCGGTGCCGCTCGTCAGCTTCTGCGCAAGCTCCACGAACTGTGCCTCGGTCCAGCCAGCCTGCGGGACCTCAAGGCCCGCATCGGCAAACAGGGTCTTGTTGTACACGATCGCGGGGATCTTGTAGACGAACGGCGCGGCGTACACAAAACCGTCGGGGCCGGAGAGGATTTCAACCGCCTTCGGGTTCCACACGTCCTGCAGGCCATCGCGCTCGATGTAGGGCGCAAGGTCTGCAAATACGTTCAACGCTTTGAATGGGGAGAGGATGTCGTTGGCAATGCCCATCACGTCCGGCGCGCTGCCCGACGCGAACCAAGTCTGAAGCTTTGTCGGATACTGGCCGCCATCGGTGTAGGTGGTCTCGATGGTCACATTTGGATGCTCCGCCATGTACATCTCAGCCAACTTGGTTTTCAGCGCGATCTCTTCGTTGTTGCCCCAATAAGCGTATTGGATGGTCACCGGGTCCGCCGATTCCGCGACCGCCACCGCGGGAGCGAAGACAGACAGCAACAGTGCCGCCAGCGCGAGGAGCGTGATCAACCGAGTCTTCATAGAATCCCTCCGTCCTTTTTCTTATCAATCTGGCCTCGAGCCAAACCAATAGACCGTTATGCGCCGCCACACGACATCTTTGGCAAGGTGCTTGGCAGAACACCGTTTACAAAATCGATTTACTATCGAAATCATAACACAGGCGAAATGGATTGTCAATAACCTCTGAAAAAACTGATATATTGCACGAAAAAAGACAGGATTGCGAGGATAACACGGTCATAAAAGAGGCGGATCACAGCAATTGGCGGATGAATACACTGTAAACGCCGCCTGAAATTGTGCTGCACTGCCCCGACAGCAAAAATGTTTTTGTTTGTGATATTCCGCATAATGTGGTATAATGGAGTATGTCTTTACAAATGGAGGGTTCAAAAGTGGCCACACAGAAAAAAGCAAGGGTGACGATTAAGGACGTGGCACAGTTGGCGGGCGTCTCTCCATCCACTGTTTCATTCGTCATCAACAACGTCAAGCATCAATCCATTTCACCGGAAACCAGAAAACGCATCCTGCAATGCGCCGACCAGTTGGGCTACAGGCCGCATTACTATGCCAGTTCGATCCGCAACGGCAAATCACACACGATCGGCGTCGTGACGACATATCGCGTAAACTCCATGTACTTTCTGGATTTGATCAACGGCGTCATGGCAGAAACGGATCAAGAGGGCTATGGCGTCGTCATCTGCCCTCACGCTGGCAAGGGTGAGGGGCTGTCGACTTCGTTCCTCGACTATTTCAGGGAAGGGCGCATTGACGGCGTGGTGTTCATCTCCTCCGCGCACAGCGAAGAGAAGTCGCACGAGTGCGACTATATCTCGCTGTTCCGCAAGCACGAGATTCCGTTCTCCGTGATCTACGGATACACGGACTTTCCCGGTGTCTGCTACGCCAACACAAACTTCTATGAGGATGGACGGCGCGCCGCCAGACTGCTCATCTCACGCGGCTGCCAGCGCATCGGTTATGTGGCCGCGCTAGACAAGGACAACCGAACACCCTACATGCCCAAAACGGAGCAGGACCGCATTGATGGCTACATAGCAGCGCTCCGCGAGGCAGGTTTGAGTCACCATCTATTCATGTTCCCCAGGGATTTTCATGCAGGTGATTACACCGCTCTCACCTGCGAGGTGAAAAATCTGCACGCAGACGGCTTCATCACTTGCTGGGCGACATTCGGACTGCAAATGCTGACGCTGCTGCGCGAGGTCGGGCAGCGCGTGCCTGAAGATACGCGCATGATCTCACTAGACTCTCTTCCCTATCTGAGCCACACCGCGCCCGCCCTGTCCGCGATGCGGATGCCCTTTTATGAAATGGCCCGCTGCGGAACGCGCATGTTAGTCGACCAATTGAATCAACGCCCCATCGACCAACCTCGCATGTTGTTCGACGCGACGATGGAGGAGAGAACCTCCACACTTTGATGCGTCAGCATAGCGATCCCAGTCGAAGCCCGTGGCGAGGGACTTGTGCGAAGGCGGTTCTTGGCGTTGGTGCAACAGAGAAAAGACGCCGGAAGTGCATTTCAAGGAATTTTGGAACACACCCTGGTGTTGCATCGACCTGACTGGGTTTGTCGTTGAAATATGCCATCGGATCTCTCTTTATATGCAGTATCTGACAGGCGAGGCCGGACTTCTCTGGGAAGTCCGGCCTGACTTTCTGTGTGGAGCCTAGCCGATATTGCTC
>JAVBTW010000287.1:0-15008 GCA_031555975.1 Eubacteriales bacterium | reverse complement strand
CCGGTGATGTTGGTGGTGATCATGTAGAATGTGCCATCGTGATGTCGGATGGTGGGCGCGAAGATGCCTCCGGAGTTGCGCGCGCCCTCGAGCGGAAGCTGACTGTCGCGGGTGAGGCAGTAATTGATCAGCTCCCAATCGGCCAGGTTTTTGCTGTGATAGACCGGTACGCCGGGAAAGAATTCAAAAGTGGACGTGACGAGGTAAAAATCCTCGCCCACGCGCACGATGCTGGGATCGGGGTTGTAGCCGGGGATGATCGGATTTCGGTAGGTATACATTGCACTAGTCTCCTTCAACCGATGTTTCCGGCGCCTGGCAAACCGTCACTTTGAATGCGCCCGCCTGATCGCCCGCGCGCAGTTGGCCACGTTCATCGCCGTTGAGCACACGGCCGGGCTTCCACTCACCGCCAAGGAGTTCGCCCTCCTCCAGCCGCACCAGCGTCAGATGCTGCCCGCTATTGCGCTTTGGCAACGGCTGTACGGAGAACCTGCAGCCCATGATCAGGAACTCGCTGGGGGACAGCTCAATCACAATCCCGGCCGTGCCGGGCTTGCCCTTCTCCTCATTGAAGTAGGTGATCACGAGATCGCACTCGCGCATCGAAAGGATCGTGCCGCGGTCATGGTTGCTCCTTTTGAGAAACGCGCGCATGTCTTGGCGATGCGCCAGCAACAGCGGCCTTGCCTCCCGCAGCACTTCGTAGCTTCGAATCAGATACGGCGCGGTCCCGGCGCAGTTGAACGATCCCCAATCGATGTTCAGCGAAGCGGCCAGCGCCGGGTCCGGCGCGGGCGCCGCGTTGTCCATGAACTCATCGATGCCGAATGGCGCGAACACAATGGCGCAGTGCTGACCGAACGCCCAGAACGCGTTGGAAGCTGTCACCGGATCACGGCGCGCTTCCGGGATCAGCAGCGGGTTGCCGTGCCGCGTGTAGGACTCGCACACACCAGCGAAGTCAGAGACGTAGATGTCCGGCGCAAACGCATCGATGGACGGCGCGCCCGCCTGCCACAGCTGCATCAGCTTCGCAATAGGCCCGCCGGACGGATGCGAGCCGGGCCGCTCAGGGAACTGCTCCAGCCACGCGTTGACATACAGCGGCAATGCGTATTCGGCCTTGCCGGCCTTCGCGATGCGCTCCACCGCGCAGGCATAGTGCCAGCCCATGAACCACTCCGGCGCGTCCTCCGCCAAAACAGCTGACCAGTTGCCCGGTTTTCCGCACAGCGCGGCCACCGGGTCCGGCACCGGTGCTGCGAACGCAGCGTTGGCAGCGCCTGAAAAATCGCGCTCGCTGCCCAAAAAGCCGATCTCATTTTCGAGCTGCACACAAATGACCGTGCATTTGTCGCCATCGTATTCCTTCAAGTGCCGCATCAACCGCGCAAACGCCCGCGCATCGGCTTCGACGCCCGCGTCACACAGCGGCGAGACGGTGTCAGACAGACCGCCGGTGTGCTGGCGCGCGCGGAAAAACCGCGCCGTATCGCGCTTGACCCAACCGGGCGTGTACATGCTTTCGCCATTTTTCCACAGCCCGAACCACAGCAGGATCAGCCGCACACCTTCGCGTCGCGCCTGATCGATGAGTCCGTCGAGCAGTTCAAAACAGAACTCGCCTTCGACAGGCTCCACATTCTCCCACGCGATGGGCGTGATGACCGTGTCCAGGCCCAATGGCCGCAGGTTCGGCCAGACGTGCTTGTCCATGTATTCCAGACTGGAAAAGCTGGAGTTTTTCAGCTCTCCGCCCAAGCCCATCCAAGGCATATCGTCAACATATAGCGTACCAAATCCGAACTCGTCTATGGCCATATAGGGCGTCTTGTTCATAATGCTATCCTCTCTCTACGCCTTCAATCCCGACATCTTGATGCCCTGAATAAAGTAGCGCTGGCACACGAAGAACACGATCAACACCGGGATCAGTGTCACCGTGGTGACCGCCATCATCAGGCCCATCTTCATATTGCCGTACACGCCTTGGAAAAACCGGAGTCCAATGGCGATGGTGAACTTGGAATCGCTGTTCAGGTAGATGAGCGGCTGGAAAAAGTCGTTCCAGTTGTAGACCAGGGACATGACCGTCACTGCCAGCACGACCGGCTTGACCGATGGCAGCAGGATCTGAAGCAGCACTTGGAATGAATTCGCGCCGTCAATATAGGCAGCCTCGTCCAACTCCATCGGCAAGGTTTTGAAGAACTGCACATACAGGAACACATTGAACGCGCCACCGCCAAGCCACGCGGGGATGATCAGCGGCCAATAGGTGTCGAGCAGTTTCATCTTGTTGTACAGCAAATACTGCGGGATCAATGTGACCTGGCTGGGCAACATCATCGTACCCAGCAATACCGTCATAAACAGTCCGGACCATTTCGACTTGAACCGGGAAAAGCCATAGGCCACGAAAGCAGCCGACACCACCGTGCCGATCGTCGTTGTCAGCGCCACGAACAGCGTGTTGCGGGTGTAGGTGTTGAAGTCCGCGTACGCCCAGCCTTCGGGAAAATTCTGCAGCGTCGGATTCTGCGGGAACCAGGACGGCGGCATCATGTACACTTCGGTCTGCGGCTTGAACGACGTGGATACCATCCACAGGAATGGGAAGATGCACACGATCGTCGCCACGATCAGGATCAGATAGATGACCGCGCGTCCCAGTCGTTGCGAGGTCTTATAGGATTCAATCTTCATGTAAACGCATCCCCCTTCCCTAGTTGTCGTAAAAGACCCATTTATCACTGGTCTTTTGGATCAACAGCGTCAGTGCCATGATGATGATAAACAGCCCCCAGGCGTTCATCGACGCGTAGCCCATCTTGCCATATTTGAACGCGTTGTTGAACAGGTGCATGGCCACTGTGTAAGTCGAGTTCAATGGCCCGCCGTTCGTCAGGATGAACGGCTGATTGAAAATCTGGAACGCGCCGATCATCGTTACGATCAGGTTAAAGAAGATGGTGGGCGTGATCAGCGGGATCGTGATGGTGAACACCGACCGAAGCTCCGAAGCGCCGTCAATGTTCGCTGACTCATAGTAGCTGGCGGGGATGTCCTGGATGCCCGCCAGCATGATGATGATGTTGTTTCCGATTGTCCACAGCGACAGGATCACGATCGAGATCATCGCCACGTTCGGATCGCCCAGCCAGTTGACGGCCGGGATGCCAACCATGCTCAGGAAGTAGTTCAGCAGCCCGTAATCCTTGTTGAAGATCCAGCCCCACAGGATCGTCGTCGCCACGCCGGCCGTGATGTACGGCAGATAAAACACCGTGCGGAAGAATCCAAGCCCCTTCACATTCCGGCTGAGCAGCAGCGCAATGCAGAACGCCAGGATCAAGCAGGACGGCACGTACATCGCCACATAATACAGCGTGTTGCCAAACGACTTCAAAAAGATGGGATCCTTAGTGAACGCGTATATCCAGTTCGTCAACCCCACGAATGAGCCCGCGCCTGTGAGCTTCGTATCGGTAAACATGAGCCAGAATGAGTTGACGATCGGGTATGCGGTCAACACCAAAAATCCGATCAGCCAAGGAAGCGTGTAGATATAGAAGTTCCGCGCCGACCTGACTTCCATGCCGGTACGCGAGCGCCGTTGTGCCATGTTTGATCACCTTCCTGCGTTGATGAATGCCGCACTGCATGTCCGTCGTAAGGTCCTCCTGATCGGAACACGGAGCGAATAACCGAAGGACGTCGCGCCAACCGCGGCCCTGTTTTCACGTCGGTGGCCGGTAGCGCACAATCCACAAAAAGGAGGCGCGGAAGAGATTTCCTCCGCGCCCCTTCCATATCAGTGACGAGCTTTGTGTCAGTCTAGCTCTGAATGTTCAGTTCCTCAAACGCCTGCTGCACCAGCGGGAAGTATGTCGCCTGCGCATCCGCGCCGCTGATCCCCTGGATCGTCACGGCCTCCCACATCTGATTGAACTGGTCGCCCGCCGGAGACAGCGCGCCGCCCCAAGGATTCAGGATCGACGTCGCCAAGCCGCGCACATACATTTCGTTGGTGAACGCGCCAAAGTCAATCTTCGCGAACACTTCTTCTGCGATCTTCTTGTTGCTCGGCATGCCGACCTTCGCGGTCACCTTCGCCATGTCCTCGTTCAGATAGCTGACTTCCTTCAGGAACTGCCACGCGGCCTCCGGGTTCTGCGCATCCTTGTTAATCGCGTAGCCCGTCGCATACGTCACGTTCGTGTTGCCGCGGCTGTTCTTCGGAGGCAGTACCGCGCCCCACTCGAAGCTATCGCCGATCTCAGCGGCAACCGTCGCGATCTCAAACCCGCCCGCCGGGAAGATGGCGGCCTTGCCCGACACAAACAGCTGCTCCTTGGGCAAGTTCTTCGCGGCCACATCGTCCGGCATGCTGCCTTCCTTCACGAACTGGCCAAACATGTCCAGGCCCGCGGCTACTTCCGCGCTGTCCACCAGCGCAGTCTTGAAATCGTCGGAATACGGCACGCCGTCCTTCGCGATCAGCGCGAAGTTCTTGGTGACCCAGTGGTTCACCATGCCGTACGTGTGATCGATCCCCTCGCCCGATACGAACTTGGGGGCCATGGCGGCATAGTCGTCCCAGGTCCAATCGTCCGTCGGATAAGGGACGCCGGCGGCGTCGAACATCGCTTTGTTATACAGGAACACGAAGCAGTTCGCCAGCAGCGGCATGGCTTCCAGCTTGCCGTCCGGACGATAGTAGCCGTTCATGATGCCGTCCGTGAACTCGGTGTCAAACGGCACCTGGTCGCGATCCGCGAAGGGCTTCAGGTCCATGTAGTAGTCGGTCATCAGGCCATAGTAATCCGGGGACATCTGCATGACGTCTCCCGCGGTGCCCGCCGCGAATGCGGCCATGGACTTCTGATCCCATACGCTGTCCGCCGTGGGCAACACGATGTGCTCGATCTCCAGCTCCGGGTGGGCGGCCTTAAAGACCTCGACCATCTCTTCGCGAGCGGCCTTTTCGGCGTCCGCGCCCCAAGACCAGATCGACAGTTTGCCCGACAGCGCCGGCGCCTCGGCTGTGGCCGCGAACGCGCACAGGGACAGCAGCATCGTCAACACCAATGCGATAGAAAGAACCTTCTTTGCGTTCATGAAATACCCTCCCGCATCCTTTATTCGCGCGGAGTTAACGCGTCGCTCGCCCAGCTGCAATTCATCCGACACATTACATAAAATGGACTCCGCATCCTTTCATCATTATATCACATATGCAGAGATTGCGCCAATGCCAATTTTGTACATAATTTGTCTTTTTTTGTTCGAGTGCCTTTTCTGTACGCGGACGGACTCACGCCGTTGAACTGCTTAAATACGCGGTTAAAGTAGCTCTGCGAGCCGAAATGGGTGCGGTCGGCGATTTGGCTGATGCTCTCGTCCGTTGACCGAAGCAGGTCCTCCGCGACGCGAATCCGCAGCGTGTTCTGATAGTCCACAAACGACTGGCCGATGGCGCGGCTGAAGGTGCGGCTGAACGCGGAATAGCTCATGGACGTCATCTGTGCCGCGTCCTCCAGGCTGAACCGCTGCTCAGGATTGGTCACCATCCGTCCCAGAACCGGCGCAAGCCGCGCCAACTCGTGCATATTCACCGCACCGCCCGCGTCATCCGAGATCCGCAGCACACCACCAGCAAACAGCTCGCTCATCGCCTGGAAGATCAATCCGTTGATCCGGCACAGCGCCGCGTAACTTTGCGTGTCGCCCAAATTGCGTGACCGCACCGACAGCGAACCGTCCGCACCCGCGCGACACTCCCGCGCCAGTTCCTCCAGCAGCAAGCGCACCTTGCCGCCCTCCGGCAACTGGCAGGCGACGCCATCCTCCAGCGCCGGTCCGCGCTGGATGCGGCGCACCAGATCCGCGTTGCTCGTGCCAAAGCTCACATAATTCGGGCTGATCTGCAGCACGATGTGCGCGCTTCCGGGCTCGCTCGTCACGCCGATGGCGTGGGGCACAAGCATCGGAATGAACGCAAGATCTCCCGTGCGCAACACCCGCGTGTGCCCGTTCATCGTGATCGAGTTGGAGCCCACAGACTGAAACAGCATTTCCAGGTGCAAGTGGCAGTGATTCGGAAAACCCTCTCCGCCACTGTCATACGCAAAACAGCTGAACAACCGCTCGGTCGGCTTCTCCGCATCCTGCAACAGATCCTGGAACAGCATCCGCTCTCACCCGCCTCATCTCGCTTATGCGCCCATCATATCACATCAGATGCGCGTGTGAAAGCGGTGTTTTACTCACAGCCCCTTGACCGCGAAGTCGCGATAATGGCAGCGGCTTCCATGGCGAATGGACGCGCCGACGGCGCCGTTCAAGTAAGGACCATCCACATCCGTGTACCGCATCATCAACATGCCGTTCGCCTTGATCGTGAGTTCGCCGCCCACCGCTTCACAAGTCAACCGGTAACGCCCGCCGCAGGACCAGGGAAAGTCCGCTTCGCACAGTGTTTTGTAGCCGTTCTCATTTTTCATCAGGCGCAGTTTGCCGCCCGCGCAGAGCGCCACCGCATAGGATCGCACCGCACCCTGAACGCGCAGGTTGATGCCATGCCAGTCGCCCAGCAGCGGCTCGACGGTGGCAGTAAAGCAGTAGTCCCGAAATGCAACATCGCCCGTGTACGCTTCGCCGAAATCGCTGCAACTGCCGTTCATCGCGCCATCTTCCAGAAACCAGATGCCCTTCAGATAGGTGAACTGGCTCAACTCTTTATGCACGCCATTCCAGACGTCCATGTGCTCCCGGGCAAAATCAATGGTGTAGTCTGGCGCGCCCGAAATGTCAAAATCGTCCATCCAAGCGCAGAGCGGGTTCACGCCCGCGGCGGGAACACTGGGACGGAACAGTACGCCCACCTCATCGATGCGCGCGCCTTCCATGGCGGGAATGTCGAACGTCAGTTGCGCAAATCCTTCTCCGACATCGGCCGCGCCGCCTTCGATCATTCGGCCCGCGTTTCCATCCAGGACAAACAGCGATGCGCGCAGCCCGCGCGTGACGCCCGTATCGCAGCACACATGGCACGAAAGGCGCTGACCGGGATAGACGATGGGCGAAAATGCGGGGTCATAGCGACTGTCTGAAAAATCGTTCGACGCGTAATAGGTCTTGTGAAACAGTTTCACGCCTTCCATTGGCAGTTCCGGTGACACGATTTTCAGCGCGCGTTTCCCGCTTGCCGAGCGCTCCTCGCTGTCATATACTTTGCAGCTCAAAGGACCGCCCGACGCGGATGCCGCACGAAAACCATGGGTGGATCCGGGCAGTTCAAAATGGAACCGCGCGGCCTTGCCTTGGATGATGTCGGCCACATGGGCGGGCGGCTGCTCGCCCGCAATGCGGTAGCCCAGCGCGGCGATGTAGGCCGCGTCGGTGGGCACGTCCATGATGTTCATGCTGCCCATGACGCTGGACGCAGCCAGAAAGTCATTGACCGGCGCACGCCAACGGTCGTCATTGATGCCCTGTATGCCCAGCATGACCCCCATGATCGTGCCCACATTGGCCACGTTGCAGTCCGTATCCCAGCCGCACATGTTGCAAATGTTCAGCGCCCGGTCAAAATCACCCGCGCCATACAGCAGTGACAGGATGATGACCGCCGAGTTCGGAATGATGTGGCAGTTGCCGGGATAGCGGTCATAACCGAAGTTTGCCTGTACATAGTGGAACGCCTCTTCCCAGTTCGCCTGGTGTCCCTGATGAAAGGCGATCACCGCATCCGCCATGCGCCGGTATTCGCAGTCCGCCGGGATCACGGAAAGACCTGCCTCGATCACGTTTTGCATGTCTTGCTCTACAAACGCCTGGGCGATACACGCCGCCATGAACTGACCGCCATAGATGCCATTGCCGCCATGAGACACGCTGGCCATCTTGCCCGCATAGTCCGCGGCCAGCCTGGGATTGCCCGGCGCAATCAGGCCCCAGGTGTCGATAAAGATCTGTCCGCCGATCTGTTCTGCCACCGCAGCTCCATTCTGCTCGATGCTGCCGCTGCGCGGGGCCATGATGCCCGCCCTCAGGTTCAGATAGGCGGTGTGCTCCGTGGAGATCCCATACCGTCCCCACCAATAGAAACCGTGCTCATACGGCGCATAGTTGAGCCAGGTCAGGCCCATCTGCTCAGTCGTCGCATCGAGTCCATAATCATCAATGGCCCTGAGAAAAAACATGGGGCCATTGGTATCATCGTCGGCGGCGAAGGTCTCGTAGTCCGCCACATAACCGCTCAGCGTTCCGTACGACCTTCTGATCTGGTCAAACGTCCAGCCCTCGATGGGCGCTCCATAGCGCACGCCGATGATCTTGCCCAGCCAGCCTGCATAGACCCGTTCCAAATAGTCCTGCTGAATCGCCATTATGCGTCTCCTTTCGTCCGTTCCACTGCCCCCCGGCGGGATGATCGCCTGGTCACTCACGCGTTATGCCAGAAGCTTCCGCGCATGAACGCCGCATCGTCCCCACCATGTCATCGCGAGCGTCAGCGAAGGACCTCACCGCACTCAGGCGACGTACCCCACACGCACGCTCACGCAAAGGGAGGTCCTTCGCTGGCGCTCAGGATGACGCGGAGGGGATGCAGCAGCATTCATGTGATTGCCCCATTATACCACACCTTCCTCTTGACAGCATGCGGGAAACTGGCTATACTGATGGCGTCGCTGTGCGGCCAGTGCAAGAACAGGAGGAACGGCAAATATGGCGAATCAGATGAGGTTTTCAATCGCATAGGCTCCCCTCAGTGCACATCCCTCGACATGCACTCCTGGGGATCGTTAGCGGGAAAATGCAACGTATGAACACATGCGGCGTTTTGCTGTGGGTGTTTTTTTGTTGCTCAGAACCACGATCAGGAGGCATCATATGGATTCCATTCGCAATATCGGCATATTCGCCCATGTGGACGCAGGCAAGACCACGCTCACCGAGCAACTGCTGTTGTTCACCGGCGCCATCACCAAGGCCGGGCGCGTCGATGATGGCGCGGCCCACACCGACCGGCTGCCCATCGAGCGCGAACGCGGCATCTCCGTGCGCGCCAGCACCGTCGCCATTAGCCACAATGGCCACACCATGCGCATCGTGGACACGCCAGGCCACGTCGATTTTTCCCGCGAGGTGGAGGACGCGCTGGCTGCCATCGACGGCGCGGTGCTCGTCGTGTCAGCCGTCGAGGGCGTACAGGCACAAACCTCCGCCATTTACCGAATGCTGTCCGCGCTGCGCATCCCCACCATCGCCTTCATCAACAAAACCGACCGCGCGGGCGCGGACGTACGGGCGGTCCTCATGCAGCTGCGCGCACTCGCGCCGCGACCCTTGCTCATCGAAAGCGACGACGGCATCCTGACCGAAGCCCTCACTGAATTCGACGACGAACTGCTCGCGCAGGCCCTCGCGGGACAGGCGACGCATGCGGACATCCATCGCGCGTTGGCGCGCGGTTGCAGATCCCTGAACGCACTGCCCGCCACCTGCGGCAGCGCATTAAAGTCCGAAGGCATCGCTTCCGTGCTGACGGCCATCATCGACTACCTTCCGCCGCCGGCAGAACATCCGCGCTTTTCCGCCACCGCTTACCACGTGGAGCGCATCGGGCCGGAGCGCCATGTCCACCTGCGCGTATATGGCGGCCAAGTGGTGCGCGGTCAAGAGATCGACGGCCATCGCATCCGCTGGCTGCGCAAGGTTGAACCTGCGGGTTTGGTCAATGTGGAGCATTTGGACGCGGGCGACATCGGCGTGGTCATCGGCGCGGACGGTTTTCGCTCAGGAGATGTGTTGGGGGAACGCTGCCGCGGCCGGGCAGCCATCACCGCCCCGGTGCTGCGCGCGCAGGTTGTCCCGCCTTCGGATGGGCAGCTGCTGCCCCTCAGGGACGCACTCACCCGCATGAGCGACGAACAGCGCGAGCTCAACTTCAGCTTTGAGCCGCGCACGAGAAAACTGTATGTGGAGGTCATGGGCGAGATTCAGCGCCAAGTCATCGAGCAGACCTTGCGCAGCGAGTACGGCATCGCCGCCCGCCTGACCGAACCGGAAGTGCTGCTGCGCGAAACGCCTTTACGCAAGGCAACAGGCAGGCTTGACATGTTCTTCTCGCCGTGGTTCGCCCACGCCATATTCGACATCGAACCGCTTCCCCGTGGCAGCGGCGTTCAATTTGTCTCGAATATGAACACCGACCTGTACATCAAATACCAGCGCGACATCGAGGAAACCACGCACGAGTGTCTGCGCGAGGGGCTCTACGGATGGCCGGTCACGGACATCCGCGTCACATTGGTCTATGGTGAGTGCACGAGCATTACGCGACCCGGATCGCGCTTTGGCCCCGTCACGCCGCTGGGCATCTTTGACGCGCTCAGCCGTGCTGGCACGCAATTGCTGGAACCCATGCTGCGCTTTGAAGCCCACATCGACCGTCACGCTGCAAGCACGCTCTGCTTTGAACTGACAGCCGTCCGCGGTCTGGTGGACCCACCGCGCTTCAGTGCCGACACCGCCATCATCACGGGCCGTGCGCCCGCGATGACAGCAATGAATTTCGGTGCGCGCATTCAGCAGCTCTCCCGCGGTCGCGGCTTGTGGCGCGCAGAATTCGATGGATATGAGCCAGCCCCGGAGGGCGTCTGCCACGCCATCCCCCGCACAACGCCCGACCCAACGAACAAGGAAGCCTACATGGCCGTGATCAACGGCGTGATGGGCTGAGGAAAAACAGCGCGCGGCGCCAACCCAGGGGATTTCCAACAGTATCAAGGCCAGTGGACAAGCGCTGCCCTTCGGGTAATACCGAGCGAGCGCAGCCCACGTTGACCCCGTTGCGCTCGGTAAAAACGGCGCGATGTCAGGGCCATCATCGGTTCGCCGTCAACCACCCTTCCGGCAGCACTTCCAGCGGCGGGCGCTTTGCGTATAGCTTGCCAATCTCTTCAAACCGCGACTGCATGTTGTCATCCAACCGGCCAAGGGTGTTGGGCGAGGCGTTCAGGATGAAGCAGCAGTTGTGATCGTTGACATCGTATATCGTGTCGATCACCCACTTGGCGCTTCTGAGCTCCCGGATGGGATCATCGGCCCGCCAGAACCACTGACCCGTCAAGTGGTTGCAGCTGGTGCCGGGACCCACAAAGTCCGCATCGACCTGCTGCCCCGCGCCACTCTCATAAAAGACGATGTCCGAGTGGTTCAGGTTGTTTTCGCAGCTGATGTTCATCAGCAGGCAGTCAGGCTGCAATCCCTTCACCAGTGCGTCCACCTCCTCAAACGGCAGGTTGGCATAGGATGGCCCGCCCCAGTGCGCCTGCCAGCCATCGACGATCACGAACGGGATCTCGCCATAGTTGGTCAGCAATTCCGTCAGCTGATTTTTGATCAGTTCCACATCCTGAGGCGTGCATTTTTTCCGGCCGATCTGGTGGGTGAGATCGAGCATGGAGAAATAGATGCCCGCCCGTATCCCTTCAGCGCGGAACGCGTCCAAATACGCCCTGACCACATCGGTCTTCACGGCGCCATTCTTCACGCTGTGTTCGGTGTACTGGCTGGGCCACAGGTCAAAGCCTTCGTGGTGCTTTGTGGTCAACGCAGCGAACTCACAGCCTGCCGCCTTTGCCGCCCGCGCCCATTGGGCAGGATCCAGCTTCGCGGGGTTCCAATCCTTGGGATCGAACGGATGGAGCCTGGGCTTGCCGCCATTCTCATGTTCGTATTCCCAATCCACCAATTCGCCAGCACTGAATTGGTACGTGGCGCTGTTAAAGTGAATGAACATGCCAAACCGGTGGTTGACGAATCGCTGCTGCAGTTCGATCAGGTGATTGCTCATGGTGCGTCTCCTTTGAATTGGCGGAATCGGTCGAACCCGGATGCATCTGCGCCCACCGGTGTCATCCCGATCGTGCACAGCGAATCAAGGATGACACCGGATTGGGCGGTGTGATCAGGTTGTACGGCCGGCCCTTACGCGGCCTGCGTCATCCTGTCATATGCAGCCTGATAGATGGACAACATCTCAGACAAGCTGTAGTTTTCCAGGTTCTGGAGGTGCGCGTCCCAATCAGCGTCCACATCCCAAGCGCCGGTCACGAAGTTGAAGATCGCCTCGTCGAAGTACTTGTCGAACTCCAGCTTCAGATCGGTCACACGGGAAAACTCGTCGTCATTGTGCTTGAGCGTGGGCAGGAAATACTGGTCGGCTGCGTAGGGGTCATACAGGTCGCGCGTGGTGGCGTGCAGCATGTATTCCATGCCCTCGGACGACCACATGTCCTGGTTCTGATCCACAGACTGACCCATGCGCCACGCAGCTGAGAAATTGTAGATGCCCATCTGGGTCCAGCAATCGTTCTGCACGCCGCCCACATCGCCGTTGTAGGGTTTGATGGCTGTCCACAGCGCAGGCTCGCCATTGAAGTCCAGCTCGCCTTCAGTGGCCCAGCGCCAGCCGATGCCTTCCAGACCGTTGTACATCGAAGCGGTCACCTCATGGGTGTAGAAGTTGTCCGCCCACTGCATCGCCATGGCGGGATCCTTGCAGGCGTTGGTGATGACGAACGCGCCCAAGCCCGGCTCCTGCACGGACGACACCGCGTACTGCACGCCCTCGGGACCCTTGAGCGGAGCGATGGGGCGATACTCGCGATAACGCTCGCCGCCAAGCTCGGTGGAGAACTGTCCGCCATAGCCCGCCGTGGTCGCACCGACCAGGTTCGCGTCCGGATTCTCTACGAGCTTTTTTAATTGATCATTCTTCTGCGTCAACGTGCCTTCATACAGCAGGCCCTCAGCGTACAGCTTGTGGCAGTAGCGCATGGCCTCCTGGAAGCGGGCGTCGCTCAGGCCGTTCAGAACCTGGCCATTGTCGTCCAGCATGAAGCCCTTCTTGGCATAGTCGAAGTACAGGAACGACGGGATGACAAACGCCAGGGACTGGGTGTGCCAGCCGTCGGTCGAGCCTGCCAGCGGAATCTCATCCGCGATGCCGTTGCCGTTGGGATCCTTTTCCTTAAACGCCTTCAGCAGTGCATAGAACTCGTCGGTGGTGGTGGGCATCGTGGCGCCCATGGCCTCGACCCAGTTGTTGTTCACCCACATCTTGTCGGCGCGGGAGCAATGGAAGCAGGGATTGATGGACGGCAGCGAATAGATGTGGCCATCCACTTCGCGCAACGTGTCCAGTCCGCCCTTGATGGGTTCCAGTGCCGCCTTCAGGTTGGGGCCGTACTGGTCAATCAGGTCATCCAGCGCCAGGAAGATGCCGTCTTCCGCGCCATACTGCACCAACTGCGCGCTCTTCAGGCCCTCGCCGCAGTTCAGGAACGCGTCGGGCAGGTCGTTGCCGGCCAGCACCAGCGCCACCTTCTCAGGCACGTTCTCGGCGGGGATTTCGTCGTAGATCACCTTGATGCCCGTCTTTTCCTGCAGCCACAGGGAGAACGCATTGGTGTTCATGTCCTCAATGGTCGCGGGCCGTGATGCCATGATGGTCAGCGTCTTTTCCTCTTCGGCCGACGCCGCAAACGCCACGCCAAGCACCATGGTCACCAGCATGATGGCAGCAAGCAGCATGGACAGCGCCCTGTTGTGGGTCTTGTGGGTTTTCATGGGTACATCTTCCTCCTTAAATTTGGTGGCCTATCCGATCAAAGCGCACCATGGCGCAGTGATGCCTATCCCTTCAGCGATCCCACCATGACCCCTTTGACGAAGTACTTCTGGATGAACGGATAGATGATCAGCAGCGGCGCGGAAGCCAGTACGATCAGCGCGTACTTCATCACGTCCGCCAGCCCCTGACGCAGCATCAACTCGGAGACATCCAGCGTCATGTCTGTGGTGATCGAGTTCATGATCAGAATGTCCCGCAGCACGATCTGCAGCGGATACGTGTCATAACCCTTCAAGAAAACCATCGCCCAGAAGTACGAGTTCCACTGCCCGACCACATTGTACAGTGTCAGCACGGCGATCATGGCGCCCGACAGCGGCAACACCATAATCAGCAGTTTTTGAAAATGATTGCAGCCGTCAATGTCCGCGGCCTCCAGCATCTCCTCGGGGATGGCGGTCTGGATGTGGGTGCGCATCAGGATGATGTGGAACACATTCAGCGCCACGGGCACCATCACTGCCCAGCGGCTGTACAGCATTCCCAAATTGCGCACGACCAGATAGAACGGGATCAATCCGCCGGAAAACAGCGTGGAGAAGACGAACAGCTTTGAGATGACAGACTTTCCCACCAGCTTGCGCCTGGACAGCGGATAGGCCGCACAGATGGTGAGCAAGAGCGAGACCAACGTGCCACCAACCGCATACAGGATGCTGTTCATGTAGCCCGTGCCGATGGACTTGTTTTTGAACACCTGCTCGTACGCAAACGCAGTCGGGGCGACCGGAAACAGCCACACGCGGCCAGAAATCACGTCCGATGCGGTGGAAAAGGAGGCGCTGACCACAAAAATCAACGGATACAACACCGTCAGCGCCGCCATCGCCAGCAGCGTGTACACGATGACCTTAAACACGACGTCCTCGCCGGAGCTTTTGATGCGCATGCGTCTTGCACTCATGACCGATTCCCTCCTTCATTACCACAGGCTCGTGTCGCCGGCCCTGCGCGCGATGGCGTTGACGATCAGAATCAATGTGGTATTCACCAGCGAGTTAAACAGCCCGATGGCCGAAGAGTATCCATAATCGAGGTCGATCAGGCCTTTTTTGTATGTGTAGGTCGAAAGCACTTCCGAAACCTGCAGGTTGGCTGGATTCTGCATCAGGTACACCTTTTCAAACCCGACGTTCATGATGGAGCCGCAGCTCATGATGAACAGGATCGTGGCCGTCGGCAGTATGGATGGCAGGTCGATGTACCAAATCTTTTGCACCCGGTTCGCGCCATCGATCTTGGCCGCCTCGTACAGCGACACATCCACGCTGCTGAGGGCCGAAATGTAGATGATGGC
>JAVBTW010000063.1:0-4600 GCA_031555975.1 Eubacteriales bacterium | reverse complement strand
CAGGGGGATCATCCCCCTGGACCCCGATTTCCCTGTACGGCGCTATCTTGAGACGATGTCGCGGGCGACGACCACGCCCGTCGCGGATGCCTGCATCAGTCCGCGAGTGACGCCCGCACCGTCGCCAATGGCGTAAAAGCCCGGCAACGCGGTCTCAAACTTCGAGTCCACTTCCAACTTCGACGAATAGAACTTCACTTCCACTCCGTACAGCAGCGTGTTCTCGGAATAGAGCCCCGGCGCGACCTTGTCAAACGCTCGCAGCGCTTCAATGATGCTCGTCAAATGCCGGTGTGGCAGCACGAACGACAGGTCTCCGGGCACCGCGGTGTTCAGCGTCGGTTCCGTGGTTGACTTTTTCAGCCGCGACGCGTCGGTCCGCCGCCCCTTCGTCAGATCGCCCAGCCGCTGCACCATGATCCCGCCACCGGTCAGCATATTCCCCAGTTGAGCGATGTAGCGCCCATATTCGATCGGTTTGTTGAACGGTGTGGAAAAACGGGTGGATACCAGCATCGCGAAGTTCGTGTTGCCCGTGCGCAGCTTTTCGTCCGCGTAGCTGTGCCCGTTCACCACCGCCAGGCCGCCCTCATAGTGCTCCTCGGACACCAGCCCGCCGGGATTCATGCAGAATGTGCGCACACGGTTTTCGAATGTATCCGCATAATAGACCATCTTCGCCTCGTACAAGTGCTTGGTCAGATGGTCCATGATCGCGTTCGGCACCTCAACGCGCACGCCGATGTCCACCTCGTTGTTCGTGGTTGCGATGTTGTATTCCTTGGCCATCTCCGTCAGCCACTTCGCGCCGCCCCGGCCCGGCGCCGCCACCACGTACGGTGCGCGCACGACGAAAGGTTCCTTGCCCTGGGGCCGGACGGAGACGCCTGCCAGCTTGCCGTTGTCAATCACCAGTTGCTCGGCGCTGGTCTTTTCCATGAATGTGAAGTTGCCGGAGGCTTCGAGGGTTCTGTACATGTCTCGCAGCACGTCAAACGCATGCTCCGTGCCCATGTGCCGCACCGGGCAGCGGATCAGCTTGATGTTGTGCCTGCTGCATTCGTAGGCGATCTCATCTACTTTGGGATCGTTCAGGCCGTGAACCACGTTCGGCGCGCCATGCTCCAGGTAGATCGAGTCGGTGTAGGTCAGCAGCGCCCGCACATCCGGGACGGACATGTAATCCACCAAGTTGCCGCCCACCTCTTCGGACAACGACAGCTTGCCATCAGAAAACGCGCCCGCACCCGCCCAGCCGGACATGATGTTGCACGGTTTGCAGTCTACGCAATGGCCCAACTTTCGTGCGGGACAGGTGCGCCGGTCAATGTGCAGGCCTTCATCCACCATCAGGATGCGCGCGCCTGCGCTCAGTTTTCGTGTTTCAAGCGCCGTGAAGATGCCCGCTGGACCGGCTCCGACGATGATGATATCGTAATCGTACATAAATGTGCTTCTCCCTTTGCAATAGCCGTTTCTTCTATATAACGTGATGCACCATCGATCAGTGTATCCTGTCTGCTTCCGATTGTCAAGATGGCAATTCGACACATTTTCAGGTTTCCAAAATATTTTTTATCGAACGCGCCATTGACCGGGGCTCAGGAATGGCGTACAATGAAAATAGAACATAATGGGAGGGTTTGCGCAGATGGAATTGCTACAAAAGAGGATTCTTCAGGACGGCATTGCGCTCAATTCGGACGTGCTGCTGGTGGACACCTTTCTCAATCACCAGGTGGACGTCGTTTTGATGCAGCAGATCGGCCGTGAGTTCGCGCGCGTCTTTCGGGACAAGCGCATTGACCGCGTGGTCACGATCGAATCATCGGGCATCGCGCCTGCCGTGTTTACGGCGCTGGAGTTGGGCGTTCCGATGGTCACGATGAAGAAGTCCGTTTCGTCCATTCTGTCCGAAGAGATCTGCCAAACGCCGGTGGAGTCTTTCACCAAAGGCACAACCTATCAGCTCACGCTGAAGAATAAATTCATGAAAAAGGGCGAGCGTGTGCTGATCATCGACGACTTTTTGGCCAATGGCGAGGCTGCGCTCGGCGCGATCCGCATCACACAGATGGCCGGCGGCGAAGTGGCGGGCATTGGCATTGTGATTGAAAAGGCGTTCCAGCCGGGCCGTCAGCGCCTGATCGACGCCGGATTCAAGCCCTATTCGCTGGCCCGGGTGAATCGCATGGCCCCGGGCAAGATCGAGTTTGTGCCGGAGGAAGAATGATGTCCAACCTCTCAACCGTCAAAACCTTTCTGCTTGACATGGACGGCACCTTTTATCTCGGCGACAAGCTGATTCCCGGCTCGCTCGAGTTCATTGACGCTGTCAAGCGAACAGGGCGTGATTTTCTATTCATGACCAACAACTCATCGCGCAATGCGAATTACTATGTACAAAAGCTGGCGCGGTTGGGCCTGGCGGTGGGTCCGGAAAAGGTGCTGACTTCAACGCAGGCCACGGCCATCTGCTGCCGGGACCGATTTGGGGACAGGCGCGCGTTCGTGCTCGGCAATGAGTATATGCAACGCGAGCTGGAAGCAGGCGGCATCTCAATCGACCAGCGCAATCCCGCGTACGTCATCGTCGGATACGATACCACGCTGGACTATCAAAAGATGACGGCCGCATGTGACTTTGTGCGGGCGGGACTTCCGTATGTGGCGAGCCACCCGGATTACAATTGCCCCACAGAGACGGGATTTGCGCCGGACATCGGTGCGATCATGGCGTTTATCGAAGCGTCAACCGGGCGCAAGGCGGACTGGATCATTGGCAAGCCCCATCGCGGCATTGTGGACGCTGCCTTGTCGCGCACCGGGTGTGCCCCATCCGAGCTGGCCATGGTGGGCGATCGGCTGTACACGGACATCGCGACGGGCAAGAACCATGGCATGGTTTCGATCCTCGTCCTGAGCGGTGAGACCACGGATGCGATGCTGTGCGCATCCGACATAAAACCGGACCTGGTTGTGGATCGGCTTGAAAACATAATCAATATGTTGTGACGGACGGTTACATCGCGCTGCCAACTTTCCACATAAATGACACACGCTTTTAACCCCGGCCATGAACAAAATATGGTATAATGACGTCGAATTGGCAATAAGAGTACTTACATCTGAAAACGCAGCTTAAAGGAGTTGACACACTTGGCGCGCAAGATCCCAATCATCGCTTTTGTGCTGGTTCTGATCGTGTCCGTGTTCAATCCCGGGCTGGAGATGAGCCTGCAAAACATGGACGTGGCTGTGCCCGCGACCATCGGCACGGCGTCACAACAGTCCGGTGGGCAGGGGTTCCAACAGACATCAGGCGGCGCGGGCAACCCCGCGTATACTGCCGTGCCAACGCCGGAGGTGACTGCCGAACCCACACCTGAACCGACGCCTACGCCCGTGCCCACCCCTGTGCCCACGCCCATGGTCAAAGGCATGAGCGGCCCGGATGTGCAGACACTTCAGGCGCAGCTGTTGACCCTTGGTTTCCTTGAGGAAATTCCGGACGGTCAGTATGGCAAGGGCACCGAGAAGGCCGTCACGAAGCTCGCAACCTACCTGAACGATGTGGAGCGCGAGCGCGCCAAGGCGGAAGCCGAAGCCAACGCGCAGAACCAGACCGAAGTGGGCAACGGTGTGGCGCTGGCAGACGAACCGCTGGCCACCCGTCAGCCCGTCGTGTATCAGGTCAATGGCAATGTGGACGGACAAATCATGGACGCCCTGAAAAAGGGTGACTTCCCCGTCTACCTGCAGACCAATCTGGCGGTGGGCAGTTCCGGCAGCGAAGTCATGCGGCTGCAGTCGCGGCTGAACAGCCTGAAGTACGTGTACAAAAACGTGGACGGCGCGTTCGGCAACGACACCGGCACTGCGCTGGCCTATTTCCAGAAGCTGCACAACCTGCCCGAGACGGGCATTGCGGACCAGCAGACGCTGAATATGCTCTATTCGCCCTTGGCGAAGGAGTCCGACAAGCCGCTGCATGATTACAAGTGCATCGTAGACGTCTCCGACCAGCGCGTGTATGTCTATGCCTACCATGACGGCGAATACAGCAAAAAGGTCAAGACCTTCCGCTGCTCCACGGGCCTGCCTGCGACGCCGACACCGCTGGGCACCTTCACTGACGGCACTGGCCCCGGCGCGAGGTGGCACCACTTTGACAAGTTCAACTGTTGGGCACAATACGCGTTCTACATCAACGGCGACATCATGTTCCACTCAGTGCTGTACAGCCGACGTGGCGGCTCGCCCACAGGCGGATCGGTCTACGCGCTCGGCTCCCGCGCATCGCATGGATGTGTGCGTCTGGCGGTCAAGGACGCCAAGTGGATCTGGGAAAACTGCAACGCCGGTACGACGGTCGTCGTGAGGAAATAAGGAAGACAAGCGAAAAGGCGAGGCGGCCCGGTGAGGGTCGCCTCGCTTTCTTTCGAAGGGGCATTTCTGCTTTTCGGTCTATGCCATGCAAACGATCGCTGGGCCGCACACATCGAGCTATGTTACGTTTCCTTCAGCGTAAACGTGAACGTCGAACCGGCGTTGAGCTCCGTCTCCACGCTGATCTCTCCGCCCATCAACTCGACCACCA
>JAVBTW010000020.1:0-12099 GCA_031555975.1 Eubacteriales bacterium | reverse complement strand
CGCACCTGGCGCAACACCATTACCGGCCAAGCCGCGGACGAACTCACGGCGCTGCTCGGATTCAATATTCCCCAGCGCTGGAGCGTCGCGCACCTGTATCAGGCCGTCCTGAACGGTGAGCCGCACGTCAAGGACATCTCGTACATCACCACGCTGGCGGGCTACGTCCATTGGCGACTCACCGGCGAAAAGGTACTGGGCGTGGGCGACGCATCCGGCATGTTCCCCATCGGAGCCGACTGCAAGGGCTTTGACGCGGACAAGCTGGCGGCCTTCCATCAGAAGATCGCGGACAGGAACCTGGACTGGTCCCTGGGCGACATCCTGCCCCGCGTTCTGAGTGCGGGCGATGCTGCGGGCAACCTGACCGCCGAAGGCGCAAAGCTGCTCGATCCCTCCTGCGCACTGCTGCCCGGCGCGCCGCTGTGCCCGCCCGAGGGCGACGCGGGCACTGGCATGGTCGCCACAAACGCGGTCGCGCAGCGCACCGGCAACATCTCCGCGGGCACGTCCGTGTTTGCGATGATCGTGCTGGAAAAGGGCCTGTCAAAGGTCTATTCCGAGATCGACATGGTCACCACCCCAACTGGCAAGCCCGTGGCGATGGTCCACTGCAACAACTGCACCTCAGACCTCAACGCCTGGGTCGGGTTGTTCTCCGAGTTCGCGAAGGCCATGGGCGCATCCACAGACACAAACACCCTTTTCGGCACGCTGTACAACAAAGCGCTGGAGGGCGACGCCGACTGCGGCGGGCTGCTTTCCTACAACTATTTTTCGGGCGAGCACATGACCGGCCTCACCGAGGGCCGCCCGCTGTTCACAAGGCTGCCGGACGCCAAGTTCACACTCGCGAACTTCATGCGCACACACCTGTATTCCGCGCTGGCCACCCTCTCGCTGGGCATGGACATCCTGACGAAAGAAAAAGTGGCGATCGACCGCATCTTTGGCCAGGGCGGGCTGTTCAAGACCAAGGGCGTGGGCCAACGCATCATGGCCGCCGCGATCGAAACCCCCGTCAGCGTCATGGAGACCGCGGGCGAGGGCGGCGCTTGGGGCATCGCGCTGCTGGCCGCCTACTTGAAGGACAAGCAAGGCGGCGAGACGTTGGAAGCGTTCCTGAGCGAGCGTGTCTTTAAGGGTGAGTCCGGCGAGACCCTCGCGCCGGACGCCAAGGACGTGCGGGGATTCCGCGCGTTCCTGGCGAAATACGAGGCCGGTCTGCCGATCGAGAAGGCGGCCGTTACCCATCTGAAGTAAATCCCTTGCAAGGAGGGGCCCCATGCCAGTACGCAGAATCCAGCGCGAAGAGGTGCTTGAGTGCCGCAAGATCCAGGGCGTGGCGTTCGTCTCTTCCATGAACGTGGCCGAACAGGAAAAGCGGATTGCCGAAGACGGCAATCCTGCGGGGAACTACATCGCGCACTTCAACGATGAGGGCGTGATCACCGCCTGCATGGAATTGCCGGCTTACCAGATGCGGTATGATGGCCATTGGGTCCCCATGGTGGGCGTCGGCGGCGTAGCGTCGCTGCCCGAATACCGCCAAGGCGGTGCGGTGCGCCAACTCATGCAAGCCACGCTTCGCGAGATGGTGGACAGCGGCGCCGTGTTCTCGGCGCTGTACCCGTTCTCCCATCGCTATTACCGCAAGTTCGGTTACGAACTGAGCCAGTTGTTGCTGGAATACGAGCTGCCCACCGAGGCGCTGTCCCAGTTCCGGTATCGCGGCAAGGCGCGCATGGTGCAGCCGGGCCGGGACGCCGCGGCTTTAAGCGCGATTTTCGACGCGCACTATGGCCGCTACAACATGCAGGTCCAACGGGACGACAAGCGCTGGGCCGATTTGATCGGCAAAGACCCCTACAAGGACCGCTGCTACACCTACCTGCTGGAGGACGAGGCCGGACCCTGCGCCTATGTGAGCCTCTCCGCGGAGGATGGCCAGGACAATGAAAAGATCGGCAACGTGCGCGAGATCGGCTATGTCAAGCCGCAGGGCCTGACCGATGTGCTGGGCCTGCTGTACCGGCTCGAGGCGCAATACAAAAAGCTGCGCATCCGACTGCCGGACGACGTGCCCCTGGCCGCACTGCTCGATGAAAGCTATGATTTGACGCCCACCTGGCGGCAGCACATCATGGCGCGCGTGATTCGTGTGCAGAGGGCGCTGGAACTGAAGCAACATACAGACGGCGCTGACTATACACTGCGCGTGCGCGATGACGGCATCCCGGAAAACGACTGCGCGTTCCATGTGCGGTGCGATGGCGGCAAGGTGTCTGTGGAAAAGGCACAGGACCGAGAGGATATTGATCTGACCGTCGATGTGTACACGATGACGCAGCTGCTGCTGGGCTTCCTGTCGATCGACGAGGCCCTGTACAAGCCGGACGTGCGGGTCTGCGGCAACCTGGACACCCTGCGGCATGTTTTCATGAAGCGGCCCGTGTTTTTGACGGAGGGATTCTGACACGATGATCGGTTGATTGTGGGGAGGCGGACCGCATGCACACAAAGGCCAGCTTGATGAAGGACCTGTCAAATATGGGCTTGAAGCCCACCGACACGCTGATGATGCACAGCTCCATGAAATCCATCGGACAGGTGGACGGCGGCGCGGACGCGGTGTTGGACGCGCTGATGGCGTATTTCTCGCCGGGGCTGCTGGCGCTGCCCGCACTGAACTGGCAGGTGGCAGAACTGGAACCCGAGCATTTTTATGACGTGCAGCAGACCCGGTCGATTGTGGGCCTGCTGTCAGAGCTGTTCCGCAAGCGCCAGGGCGTAGTGCGCAGTTGGCATCCGACCCACTCCGTGTCCGCCGCCGGGCAGGACGCGCAATCGTTCACAGCGGACGACCACAAAAACATGACCCCTTGCGGGCCGACATCGTCATGGCACAAACTGCTGGACCGAGATGCGCGCATCCTGATGGTGGGTTGTGATCTGACCAAATGCACGTTCATCCACGGCGTGGAGGAGTGGCGCGCTGTGCCCGGCAGGTTGCTGGCGCCCGCCAGGTTCCGGGTTATGCCGCCCGTGGGCGCGCCGTTCTTTATGTTGTCCTGCGCCCACGACGGCACGCCCTCTGAACAGTTTGGCCGCGCAGAAGCCGCGCTTCGCGAGGGCGGCGCGCTGGTGGATGGACAATTTGGAGACGCAAAGTGCCTGTTGCTGACCGCGCGCGCTACCAACGAAGTGGTTGGCCGGTTGCTGGCAGAGGACTTGATGTTGTTTGGATAACCGATGATCAATAGGGTTTGGCCCAGTCATCAACCGCATTGATCAGTGCTTACCCAGACGTCATGACGCGAACGTCAATACATCTTCGCGCTGTTTTCAAACCTCTCTGTGGTCAATCCGCGGTCCAACGCGAACTGTTTGCCCTCTGCAGCCCACAGCATGCCGCGCTCCATCATGATTTCGGCGTTCGGCGAATGATCAAAAACGTCATCGTGATGGCCCAATGAGGTGTAAAAAACGCGTCCGTTGCCCCAGTATTTTGTCCAGCTCACGGGCATGTCCACGGGCTTGTTGGAGATGTGATAATAGCTCACGGCCGGGAACCTGGTGGTGGCCAACACTTCGATGGCGGGATCGACGTGCAGATAATAGTGCTCGCTCTCCACCTCAAAATCGGCCAAGCCCTCCGTGATGGGACTGGAGCCATGGCAAATGTTCACGGTGTATCTCACACCGTCGCCGCCGGGGTGACTGACCCACTGTCCGCCGGTGATGAACTGCCACTCCGTGTTGTCACGGAATGAATCACACATGCCGCCGTGACAGCCGGAAAGCCCCACGCCGCTGCCCACGGCGCGGGATAGGTTCTGCACCAGCTCGTTGTCAATCGTGCCCGAAGTCCAACAGGCGACGATCAGGTCCAACCGCATTAGCGCTTCAACATCCTTGAGGCAGTCCAGCGTGTCTGAGATGTTGGCCTCAAACCCGTGCTTCATGAGTAGCCGCTGAAACCGCGCCGATGTGCGCTCGGGCTGATGCCCATCCCATCCACCTTGTACGATCAATGCCTTCTTCATGTATTAAGCCCCCCATCGCATTGCGTGTCCGCATACGTACAGTATACCACGCGGAGCACAAAATGGAAATCACTGATTGTTGACACGATGATAGACCCCTTGTAAAGCTTCCATTCGCCTTGGCTTCGTGGTATACTCTGTATACAGTGTATCGATGAAAAGGGGCTTTGAAATGAGTGAAAAAGCGTTGTCCGAGCGCATCGTCCGAAAGCGCATGCATGGACTCTACTTGTCGCGTCGGTGCGCGGACATTCTGACGCTGTCACACGAGTTGATGGGGCTGCACAGTTGGTTTTACCGAAATGTGCCGTTTTCTGCGCTCATTCGCGGCGCGGACATCGCGGGCTGGAAAACGGGCCTGACAAAGACATGGCTGTATCGCGGCACCTTGCACGGCGTGGTGTATGACGACCTGCCGCAGTTGCTGGCGCTGCATCCGAACGATTCTTGGCTTGCGCAGTATTTCGGCGCGGAGACGGTGGACCTGATCGCGGACGAGGTGGTTCGCTACATGGAAGATGGCGTGTATTCCCGCGCCGAGTTCCGGAAAATCTACGCGGACCGGTACGATCCCAAGCTGGTCGAGTATATGTTCTCGCCATGGGGCGGCGTTTTCGTGCATCTGGCGCGGCAGGGGCGGGTCGCGTTCCGCGACATGACCAGCCGCGATTTCGATCTGATTTCCGCCGAACCGACGCAATCCATGGAAGAGGTTCTGCCCGAACTGCTTCGAAGATACTTCACCGTATACGGTCCGGCAACGCTGGCGGATGCCGCCTGGTTTTTTGGATTTTGGAGAGACGACGCGAAGAAGCTGCGAAAACAGCCGTTGGACGAATTTGATTGTTTTGTGCACAACGGCACAAAGTACTACGACCTCGGAGATCGCGATACCTGCGAGATCCCGGAGGTCACGCTGCTCTCCGGGTTTGATCCGCTCATCGCATCCTACACCGACCGCAGCGCGGTGCTTTTACCCGAACACAAGGCCAAGGTGATCCTGAAGTCCGGCATTTGCAATCCCACGGTGGCGGTCAACGGGCGCGTCGCGGGCATCTGGAACATCAAGAAGGATGAACCGATCGTCGAGTTTTTCGACGCGCAGCCAAGCCGGATCGTTCGGGCTGCCACCGAGTGGGTGGATTCGATTCGCTGGCGGGTAAAGTAGGGCCTCGCTTTCCGGGTGTTCTTCGTGCCACAGCGTACCCATTGGCATACAACAACCAAGACGACCGTTTCGGAGGAGAGCCTCTTGATCACAGTCTATGCCTACCACTGTGCCCAGGTCGATGACGGTCTGCTGCGCGCGCTGCTGCCAACCGTCACGGCTGAGCGCCAGACTCAGTCGGCGCGGTTTGCTCATCGTGGCGATGCCGTGCGATCCGTCTGCGGTGAGCGACTGGCGCGAGTGCTGTTCGAGACGCGCTACCCGGGCCAGTCGGCCGACATCACAAAGGAGTCGTTCGGCAAGCCCGCCATCCGCTCGCATCCGGCGTTCCACTTCAACGTCTCCCATTCCGGCGACTGGGTCGTGTGCGCCGTGGCGGATGGTCCGGTTGGCGTGGATGTGGAGCAGGTGACACAGGCCGACCTCAGGATCGCTGACCGGTTTTTCGCCCCGGAGGAAATCGAACTCCTGCATCGCGTGCGGGATCAGAACCGCGCGTTTTACCGGCTCTGGACCGCAAAGGAGAGCTATATCAAGTATCTCGGCACGGGATTGTCGATGCCGTTGTCATGCTTTGTCGCCTCAGGCGAACGGGTCATCGCGAAAGGCAGTGCGACGGACGCCATGCTGCATCATCTGGCGCTGGATGAGCGATACGCGCTGTGCGCCTGCGCGGACGGTCTGCAGGATGCGCGCCTCGTCATCGTGGACAACCTGCTTGCATAGGTGCTTTGTGCCCGTATGCACGAGATCGGACTCGCAGTGCCGCGCGCGGGCACACCTGTCTATCATTTCGCACTCGTATCCTGATGCTTTTCCAGCCAATCGTCCATCGTCATGCCGCTGGGACGAGCCTTTCTCACAGCCGCCTCCTTTGCCAGGCGTTCCCGATCCTCCCGCCTCCGGTTCGCCCAGATGGCGATCGCCGACCCAATCATGACGAACAGGCTGGTGAAAATGGTGATCACGAACACCGCATGCTCCGCCGGGCCCATGGACGACATGAACCCGGCAAACAGGGTCAGCAAAAAGACCATCACAGCGGCCACGAAGCAGAATTTCAGGAACTTTGGCGCTATTTCATCCAGTGCCATTCCGGAATCTTTTCTGCGAGGTGGCATGCGATCAGGCTCCCTTCATATTGACGCAGTTCGGGCACCTTTTCCTCGCACACCTTTTCGCAGTACGGACAGCGCGGGTGGAACCGGCACCCCGACGGCGGGTTGACATTGCTGGGCATATCCACAGAGCGCAGCGGCAACTCGGTCATCTTGCGGCTGATCTCCGGGTCCGGAATCGGTATCGCAGACAACAGCGCCTGCAAATAGGGATGCCTTGGCTTGTCCAAAACGGTGTTCAAATCGCCTGTTTCGACGATGGTGCCCAGGTACATGGTCACAATACGGCCTCGCTTGGCGATGTAGCGGGCGGTGGCCAGATCGTGCGTAATGTAGACGAACGCCACGTTCATCTCCTCGTTCATGCGGCTCATCAGATCCAGCAGCGAGATGCGCAGAGAGACATCAACCATCGAAACCGGTTCGTCCGCCACGATCAGTTCGGGCTGCACGGACAGCGCCCGAGCCAACAGTACGCGCTGGCGCTGGCCGCCGGAGAGCTGGTGCGGGTATTTGAACAGGAAGTGCTCAGGCGGGGTCAGGCCCACCATGCCGAACAACTCCACCAGCTTGTCCAGGGTCTGTACGCGGTTTTTGGCCAGCTTGTGGCGCATCATCGGCGCGGACAGTGACGCAAAAATGGTGCGCGACGGGTTCAGTGCCGCATAACTATCCTGATGCACCATCTGAACGCCCAGCCTGTAGGACCGATATTCCTTGGTGTGTTGATTCAAGTTCGCGATGTCCATGCCTTTGTACGTGATCTGACCATGCGTTGCCTTGTGTACGCCGGTGAGCATCTTGCCGATGGTGGTCTTACCGCAGCCCGACTCGCCCACCACCGCAATGATTTCGCCTGGGTTGATGTCGAGGGAGATGTCGATGACAGCTCCGATCTTTTTGACCGGCTTCATGAAGCCGGGGTTGTTCTCAAAGATCATGCTGACATGGTCCATGGACATCAGCGTTTTTTGCTCGCTCATGCATCGTCACCCACTTTCTGATCCGGGCTTTGCCCGTGCGGCGTCTTTTGCAGCGTCTGCCAGAAGTGGCAACGGGTGAAGTGACCCGGCTCGGCCTCGATAAACTCCGTGGGCTCGTTCACCTTGGCGCAGCCACCCTTCTGCGCAACGCTGCACCGGGGCGCAAATCGGCAACCCGGCTTGGTGTTAATCAGGTCTGGCGGCGTGCCCGGGATGGCGCGGCGCGAAGTCACATCGTCTACCAGCGATGGCGCCGCCATGATCAGTCCGCGCGTGTAGGGGTGTAAACTGTTGTAGAAGATGTCCTTGTAGCTGCCAAGTTCCACCAGTTGCCCGCCATACATGACCGCGATGCGGTCCGCGACCTTGCCGATGATCGCCACGTCGTGGGTGTTGAAGATCATGGTGATGTTCAGTTCCTTGTGGATCTGAAGCAGGATGTTCATGATGTAGGCCTGGGTAATGACGTCGAGCGCCGTGGTCGGCTCGTCCAATACCAACACCTTGGGGTCCAGGATCAGGCTCAGCGCGATGATGGTGCGCTGTTTCATACCGCCAGACAACTGATGCGGATAGGACTGCAGCACCTGGTCCGGCGTCAGCCGCACGTGTTCCAACAACTGCGCAGCTTTTTTCAGTATGGCGTCCGCGGACATGGACCGGTCGTGGGCCTGCACGGTCTCAATGAAGATGTCGCGCACGCGCAAAATGGGGTTCATGCTGTTTTGGGCGGCCTGGAAGATCATGGACACATTCTGCCAGTTGAACTGGCGCGCCTCATGATTCGGGAGCTTTAGGATATCCTTGCCCTCGAACAGGATCTCGCCCTGCGGAATGCGTCCAGGCACGGATACAATGTTCAGTGAAGCGCTCGCCAGCGTTGACTTGCCGCTGCCGGATTCGCCCACCACGCCCAGTACTTCGCCGCGCATCACATCCAGCGACACATGGTCCACCGCATGCAGCACGCCGCGGCTGAGGGGAAATTCTACACATACGTCCCTAAAGGACAAAATCACATCTGACATTTATCAGTCACCTCACTGCGTTCTCAGTCGCGGGTTCAACGCCTCGTCCAGGCCGCTGGCAAAGAAGAAGCAGCCCATGCCGAACAGCGCGATGCCCACCACCGGCACCAGGAAGTAGATCATCGCGGGGGCCGAGCCAAACAGCGCGCCCGTGGTTGAGATCGCGAGCTGGATCATCATACCCCAGTGGCTGGACGAAAACGGCACCAACCCCAGGAACATCAGGTTCACCGATGCCGAGATGGCCGACCTCAGGGTGAAGATCAGGTTCGTTGCCAGATAGGACGTGACCGATGGCAGCAGTTCCTTGGAGATGATGTGCCAGTTGCTCATCCCAAGAATGCGCGCAGCTTCAACATAGTCACGCCGCTTGATCGTGAGGATCTGGGACCTGATGTTTCTCGCCAGCCCCGCCCACGACCATATGCTCAGCACGAACCCAAATGTGATCGGATCCTTGATCTCCACAACCATCGAGAGCAGCATCATGATTGGCAGGCTGGGCACCGTCAATATGAGGTTCGTGACGAACATCAACACCGTGTCCGTCTTGCCGCCCAACAGCCCCGCGGTCATACCGACCACGCAGGCGATCGCAAGCGTGAACACTGCCGCGATGGCGGCGACCGTCAACACGTTTTGCGCGCCGTACACGAACTGGGCTAACGTGTCCTTGCCCTTATTGTCCGTGCCCAGCGGATGCTCAATGGACGGCATCTGCAACCGCCCGCGCAGGTTCTGCTTCAGCAGTTCCGGCTTGACGAGCATGGGGCCGAAAATCGCCAGCGCCACGAAAAACACCAGGATGATGAGTCCGATAAAGGCGCGCTTGTTCTTGTAGATGATGCGGAATGAACTCTTGAAAACGTCCATCGCGGTGTTTTCGGACACCTCGGAAAAGCGCAGCTTGCGCTCTTGAGACGACAGTTTATGCTCAGACATGCGCTCACCGCCCTTCCCTGATTCTCGGATCGATCAGCGAGTAAATGACCTCGGCGATCTGATTGGTGACGACCACTGCGACGGTGATGACCAGGAAGATGGCCTGCATTAACGGATAGTCGCGGTTGGTGATCGCGCGCCCAAAGTAGAAGCCGATGCCGGGATAGACGAACACGTTTTCCAGCATCGTGGAGCCCGCGAACAACCCAGCAAACGCCACCGCCAGCGCCGTGATCTGCGGCAGCATGGCGTTGCGCCCAACGTAGGTCAGGATGATTCTGCCGTCACTGAGACCGCGCGCGCGCGCGGAGGTGATGTAGTCCTCCCCCAGCGCGGAGGACGCCATTGCCTTCATGGAGAGCGCCCAGCCGCCAACCGTCGTGACCACCCACGACAACACCGGCAGTGCCGCATACTGGAACATGCTGGCGATGAACGGACCGTTGAAGCCCGGCGTCACGTTTGAGCCGTAGTTGCCCCGGCTGGGGAGCCAGCCAAGCTTCACCGAGAACAGCGTCACCAGCAGGTATGCGATGACGAACGCGGGAATGGACCCGAGCGCCGCATCCCAAATGATCGCGCCCGAATCCAGCACACTGCGGCCACGCTTCCAGGCGATATACATGCCCAAGATCGTGCCGAGCGTGAACGAGATCGCCAACGCGATGACGGAAATGAACATCGTCCACAGCAAACCATCGCCGACCAGCGTCATGACATTGGTCTTAAACGCCATCGACGTGCCAAAGTTGCCGCGCATGATGCCGCCAATGTAATCGACGTACTGCTTATAGATCGGCACGTCGGGGTCAAAGTTCAGCGCGGTCTTTGCGCGGTTCACAGCCTCCTCATAGCTAATGCCCTGCTGTTTGACCAGATCCATCGCCATCGTCTCCACCGGGTCGCCCGGCATGAGGCGGATAATGACGAATGTGATCGTCGATGACAGAATGACCGTCAACAGGATCAGCGCAATCCGTTTCACCCACTTCATAAGTCTTCAACTCCCATCCTGTGCTTGCGTATGCAATGGAGACGGGCGGCTTGCGGCCACCCCAACAGACACGATCGCAGCGCTCGCGGCCGAAAGGACGGCCAAGCGCCGCCCGTCTCCTTCGCATTGCCTCCGCCTTCTAAAAGGGCCGACCCCCGGTTGGGGGCCGGCCGCATTTTTTGACGCTTCGGTATGGCCGCTTACATTAGTCCACCTTGGTGAAGTACGCCAGGCCCCTGGAGATCTGGTTCATGTTGACGCGCTGGCCGTAATCGTACCATTCCGGGGCGGTCTGCTCGGTCTGCGGATAGTGGAAGTTGTCGTCATAGTACTTCATGGGCGACCACTTCTCGCCGATCGGCATGAAGTAGGCCTGCTCGTTCACCAGCTTCATCAGGTTGCGAACGATGGTCTTCTCCTGCTCCGGATCGGTGATGGTGAACAGCGAGTTGATCGACTCAGACACGTTGATGTCGGTGCCGTCCTGAAGCTTCAGCACCAGCGGCTTCGACTTCTCTTCGGTGGTCATCTTGTCCGTCGGGCGGATGCCCATGCGGGCGTTGGAGTTGAAGAACAGGTTGTCATACGCTTCCCACGGCCCGAAGTAGCGGGTGCCGCTACGGAAGTCGCCCATGATCATCGCGTCGCCGCTGTCGATGTAGGTCCAGTAGGAGGCGATTTCCATGGAGTTAAAGGTGGCCTTGATGCCAACTTCCTTCAGGTATTCCGCAATGGCGTCGCCACAGACGAAGTAGATCGGCCAGGAGTTCATCGAAGACACTTCGATTTCGACCGGCTCGCCCTTCTCATTGACATAGTAGCCGTCGCTGCCCTTGGTCCAGCCGATCGACTCCAGCAACTCGACCGCCTTGTCGGGGTTGTAGCTGTAGTCGTTCAGGGTGCCGAGGAACTCCTCATCTGCGTAGGAGTCGCGCCACATCGGGCTCAGGCCAGTGCAATACTTGTCGGGTTCCAGTGTGCCGGGTTCGGCGATCTCCAGCAGCGCTTCGCGGTCCACCGCGTACAGCACGGCCTGGCGCACTTCTTTGATCGTCATGGGGTATTTCAGGATGTTGAACTCGAAGGTGGGCTGGCCCAGGTCAGCGGTCCACTGCAGCCGGAAGTTCGGCATTTTTTCAAGTTCCGCGAACACGTCGGGCGTGGCGCCATGGGGCTCGCCTGTGTAGACGCCGGACTGCACGTTTGCCATCCAGCTTTCGGACGAAACATAGCGGACCTGCTTGATGTGGTCAACGTACACATTGGCGTCGTTCCAATAGTGCTCGTTGCGATCCATCATGACTTCGCTGGCGGTGGCGCTCACGACTTTGTAGGCGCTACCGGTGATCATGGTGGTGATGTCGGGCATGAACTTCAGGTTGTCCTCGCGAATGGCAGCCAGCGCGTCGATGGTCTCGGTGCTGTTGCGGTACTCGAGGTCCTCTTCATAGTAGGTGCGGTCCGGGATAAACTTGGCCGCTTCTTCTGCCCACTTGCCGTACACGCTGGTCGGGAACTCAATGCGCTTGTCGAACGCCAGGATGACGGCCAGCTCAGTGACGGTCTTCCAGGTGAACTTCACAGTCAGATCGTCAATCGCCTCGACGTTCTCCAGGTACTTCCACACGCGGTCATCGCGCAGGAACAGCATCCGGTAGGTGGTGACCACATCGCCTGCAGTGATCGGGGTGCCGTCAGACCACTTCAGGTTGTCGCGCAGGTGCACGGTGGTGATATTGCCTTCGTTCTCAAATGCGGTCGCCATGCGCGGCTGGTAGACCTTCTCAGGCACCGCGACATAGTCGAACAGGCGCTCATAG
>JAVBTW010000046.1:0-3792 GCA_031555975.1 Eubacteriales bacterium | reverse complement strand
TCCACAGAGTTTTCCACACAAAAACCCTGATAACACGGGCTCGGCACCAACTTATCCACAGTTTTTGCCCGCACGCCTCTGAAAAACATCAACTTATCCACAGCATTCGGTTCGTTTTTCATTCGCTCACGCAGACTTCGGTCTGCTTCGACGCCAATTTACCTGAAAACCGCATAGATTTGTCAATTCGTCGGTGGATTATTACCATTGTATGACGATTGTGACGCGTATTGACCGATTTTCATCGGGGATCGCACATCGGCATTCTGCAATTTTCCTGGATCCCGTCCCTGCAAATCCATGCGGTACAGGCGCTGCAGACTTCGGTCTGTTTATTGCGAAAATGCGTCGATTTCGCATGCGAGCTTCACATTTTTCCGATGATGGCGGCCATGCTCTCGCATTTTGCGGTCCCAGCCGCCGGTTTGCGGCACGAAATCTACCCCAATGCGCGCGTCGTCGGCCTGGCATTGAGCGACAATGCAGCCACTTCCCCCGCCATCAGCCGATAAAAACCGGCACTGCCAATCATCATCGCATTGTCGGTGCACAGCGCCAACGGCGGCACAAATGCCTTCAGCCCCGCCGATTCCGCTTGACGAACCAACTCCCGACGCAGCAGCGCGTTCGCCGCCACGCCGCCGGCCACGGCCAGCCGGCTCGCGCCGGAATCCCTTGCAGCCCTCACCGCTTTCTCGACGAGCGCATCCACAACCGACCTCCGGAACGACGCGGCAAAGTCTGCGGCGCGAATCGACTCGCCCTGTTGGCGCAGGTTGTGCGCCTGATTGATCACTGCGGTCTTCAGGCCGCTGAACGAAAAATCGTACGGGTTCGGCGTATGCGGCTTAGGAAAGACGTATGCCCGATCATCGCCGTCTTCGGCCATCTTGTCCAGCAGCGGCCCGCCGGGATACGGAATCTGCAGCACGCGCGCCACCTTGTCAAACGCCTCGCCCGCCGCGTCGTCCAGGGTTTGGCCCAGCAGTTTGTACTGGCCGTAATCGACGACCTGTACGATCTGGCTGTGTCCGCCGCTGGCCACCAAGCACACAAAGGGTGGCTCCAGGTCCCGGTGCGCGATATAGTTCGCGCTCACATGGCCTTCAATGTGGTGCACCGGAATGATCGGAAGCCGCAATGCGTAGGCAAACGCCTTTGCCCAGCTCACGCCCGTCAGCAGCGCACCCACCAGCCCCGGTCCGTAGGTGATCGCCACCGCATCGATCTCGCCCATGGACAAACCCGCCTCAGACAGCGCCAGGTCCACCAGCGGGTCCAGCGCCTCCACGTGCATCCGCGAAGCGATCTCCGGCACCACGCCGCCGTACAGCGCATGCTCGCCGATCTGGGAGGCGATTTGGCTGGACAGCACGTCCCGTCCGTCGCGCACCACCGCGGCGGCCGTCTCGTCGCAGGACGACTCAATGGCCAGAATCGTCGCATGGCCCGATGCCCGCAGGGCCTCCGCTTTTTGCTGCGCATCCTCCTGATAACTCACGATCACTTCCCCTTTCGGTCTGACAGCAACACCGCTAACGGCGCGACCGCCGGAATCAGTGCGCACAGCCCCATGCAGACCGCAATGTCGCGCGCCATCCTCGCGAAAAACGGCTCTGGGTACATCCGGATCATCGCATCCGTTGCCGGATTGAGCAGCCACAGGTCATTCTTGAACAGCAGTTCATGGAATCGGATGAAAAGCTGGGCGAAATCAAACCCACACGACGCCGCGAACGCCAGCGCCACCGCCACCCAAAGGCCCAGCGCCATCAACCCGGAAAACGCAACGATGCGCCTTTTCTCAGCGATCGCTAAAGCGGCCGCCAGCAGGATCAAACCCGCGACCAGCGCCCCCATCTTCACATTGCGCTCCATCGCAAACAGATCGCGCACATCGTGCATATGGGCCATTTCCCGTTCGTTGAAGATGGGTTGCGGTTCGCCGCGCAGGGTGACGACCCGGTTCAGTTGCTCGTCCGGGACCTCCGACGCGAGGTAACCCGCCATATCATGCTGAACCGACCGAAGCGCTTCCTTGGACACACCGACATCGCCATACACGTCCAGCTGCTCCTGATAGCGGTTATACCGACGCTCGTCCAGCGCCACATGCTCAAAGCCCATCAGCGACATGCCGAGCATCATCGCCATCAAGGAGAGGACCAGACAGCACAAGCCCACCGTGCGTTTCATGGGATCCACGCCCTCCAAACATTTCAGACTTTGGTCTGTTACGTGAAGCGTTTCTGCTATACAGACCAAAGTCTGTTGATAAATATAGGCGAGCACCGTTTCAGCACTCGATACAGGTGATCAAGGCTTGACCTCTCCGGCCCTGACGGGCCACCTTCCCCTCGCGGGAGAGGCAAGCCCAACCGCAACCGAATTGATCCGTGCTTAGCCATCACAGTCCACAGGGTTCCATCCAAGATCGCTTGACGTCAACAGGCCAAAACGCCCACAGACACACGTATGGCGGGGGACTCACCCCCGCCGACGATGTGAACTATAGCATTTGTAGGTACGCAGTCACAAACCCTTCAAGGTCGCCGTCCATGACCGCCGAAATGTCGCCCATCTCGTGGCCCGTCCTGGTGTCTTTGACCAGCGTGTAGGGCTGGAAAACATAGGATCGGATCTGGCTGCCCCACTCGATCTTTTTCATTTCGCCCTTGACCTCGGCCATTTGGTCTTGGCGCTGCTGCTCCTTGACTTCGGCCAGCTTGCCACGCAGCATCATAAAACAGGTCTCTTTGTTCTGAACCTGGCTGCGCTCGTTCTGGCACTGAACCACGATGCCAGTGGGCAAGTGGGTGATGCGCACGGCGGAATCGGTCCGGTTGACGTGCTGACCGCCCGCGCCAGATGCCCTGTAGGTGTCAATGCGGATCTCCTCAGGCTTGATCTCGTAGGCGCCATCGTCCTCAATGACAGGCGCGACGTCCAGCGAAGAAAAGGAGGTATGCCGCCGCGCATTGGAGTCGAACGGTGAAATGCGCACCAACCGGTGAACGCCGCGCTCGCTTTTCAAATACCCGTAGGCGTAGTCACCCGACACACTGAATGTGACGGACTTGATGCCCGCCTCGTCGCCGTCGAGCATGTCCAGCTCTTTGACGGTAAAGCCCATGCGCTCGGCAAACCGCGTGTACATGCGGTACAGCATTGCTGTCCAATCCTGGGCCTCCGTGCCGCCGGCACCAGCATGCAGCGCGAGGATACAGTCGTTTTGGTCGTACTCTCCCGTGAGCAGTGTCGCCAACCTCAGGCGCTCCAACTCGTCGGTCAATGACAGAATTTCGTCCTTGATCTCAGGGACCATGGAACTGTCGTCCTCTTCCTCCGCCAGTTCGATCATGACCTCCAGATCGTCGGTGCGCTCATTCAGGCGCTTGAACTGGTTCAGCTTTTGCTCGACGCCGTGGGCGCGCTGGTTGACCTTTTGGGCCCGCTCCAGATCGTCCCAAAACCCCGGTGCCGCCATGTCTTCCTGGTATTCGATCAGTTGTTCTTGAAGGCGACCCACGTCAAAGTGAGTCACCTGCCTCGGTGATGCGTTGCCGGATGGCACTGAGATCCTGCTTGAAGCCATCGGTTTCTATCATACTAGCCCATCCTGATCTCATACCCCCGCTAAGCGCGATGGTCGTCCTGAGGGCACAGCCCTTTGGCTGGGGTCCATTGGGGACTGCGTCCCCTATGCCGCCGGAGTCGCGCTCCGTCGCGCACACTGGCATTTAGACCAACGAACATGCGCGCGACGGGGCGCGCTTCCGGCGGCTTAAGGGC
>JAVBTW010000341.1:0-4592 GCA_031555975.1 Eubacteriales bacterium | reverse complement strand
CGCTTCACCGTGTCGTCGGCCACCCGGGTCTCCACGGCGATGTCATAGCCCCACAGCCGATCCAGCAACTCTTCACGACCCACCGCGCGGTCCTTGTTTTCGAGCAAATACGCAAGCAGCGCGAACTCATTGGGCGTCAGTTCGACAGCGATCCCGGACGCCGTGGCCGTTTTGGCCTCGGTGGACAGCATTACATCCGCACAACTCAGCACCTTGTCCTCGGCCTGGGGCAGTTTTTCCATCTCGATGCGCCGGAAAATTGCCTTGACGCGCATGGTCAGCGCGGTTGGGCTGAACGGCTTGGTGAAGTAGTCGTCGCTGCCCAATGTGATGCCTGCGATGTAGTCACTGTCGGTGTCCCTGGCGGTCAGCATGATGATGGGCACATTGGACGTCTGGCGCAACTTTGCGCAGACAGTGAATCCGTCGCTGCCTGGCATCATGATGTCCAGGATCACCAGGTCGGACGGCTTTTGCAAAAACGCGTCCAGCAGCGCGTCACCGGTCTCAAACACGCGCACGGCATAACCGTCGCGCTCCAAAAACGTCTTGACGAGGTTTCGGATGTTCAGCTCGTCGTCAGCCGCGTAAATCAGCTTTTGCATGGGCGACACTCCGTTTCTGCGGACGGTTTGTCCATGAACTCAGTATACACATTCCCTGTCACTGAATCAAGGCGCAGCCTGTTCGTCAACGACAGTGCATGCAATCGATTGACACAACAGGATGGGAGCCATCTCTTTCCAGTTGCTACAGGCGCATTATAGCGCGTGTACGGCAGTCAAATCTCCGCACGCAGCGGGTAGAATTGTGGCAAAACTGCGGGATTGCGGGCTGAGACCCTGATCAGCGCGCGATCCGAACACCCGCGCTTGCATTCATTGCGCCCCATGCCGTATACTGATCCCATCTATACAGAAACCGAGGTGCCCGGCCATGTCCATCTCAAACACCAAGGAGCGCATTTTTTTGATCATTCGAGACGACGACCGGAATCAGCGGGCGGGCGATGTGTTCGACGTTTCCGTCATCCTGCTGATCCTGCTGAATGTGGGATTGATGATCGCCAGCACGTTCGAAAACTTGCCGGCAGGCCTGCGCAGTTTTAACCACGCGCTGCAGGCGGCCAGCTGCGTGGTGTTCACGGCAGAATACCTGCTGCGTCTGTGGACTGCGGACCTCATGTTCCCAAAGCTGCCCGCGTGGCGCGCACGGCTGCGGTACAGCAGATCGTTTATGGGGCTGGTGGACGGGCTGGCGATCCTGCCTTTTTTCGTGCCCCACTTGATCCCGTTCAGCCTGATTGAGCTGCGTTTGATCCGGGCACTGAACCTGCTGCACATCTTCGGCGCCCGCAATTACGTGGACGCGCTGACAGCGGTCAAGCGCGCGCTGTCCAGAAAGGCGCGCGAACTGGTCTGCTCCATGCTGGTGGTGATCGTGCTGATCGTGGTGGCTGCCTTGCTGATGTACTCGGTGGAAAACATCGCACAGCCCGGCGCGTTCAAAAACGCGTTCGACGGGTTGTGGTGGGCGGTGAACACACTGTCCACCATCGGCTTTGGCGATATCGTGCCCATCACACCGCTTGGACGCGCACTCAGCATGGTGATCACGGTGCTGGGCATCATGCTGGTGGCGGTTCCGGGCGGCATCATTACTGCGGGTTTCATGGAGAGCATCGACGCAAGGCGCGGGGACGTCAAGCGCTATTGTCCGTATTGTGGGAAAAGGGTGGACTAGCGGGCTCGCTTTGAGCGTCCTCCACCAAAAGCGAGACCCCTGGTGTCATCCTTCGCTACGCCAGGATGACACCGGGGGGAAGCGCGGGCGATCTCATTCGATTCCGCATCACCCGTCATGCGGATCCACTACTTCAGATAACGGCTATACACCCAACCCGTCGTAGCGCCAACCTTGATCTTGGACCAGCTGCCGTTGATGGCATAAACGGTGACTTTGGTGCCTGCGGCGAGGGTCTTGATCAACTGTCCATTGACGCTCTGGCGGAAGTTCACGCGCGCGGTGGTCGTGGCTGAATAGGTGGGCTTCACATAAGTCTTGCTGATCCAGCCGTCCTTGCCGGACGCAGTGGTCACAAAGTACCAGTTGCCACTCTGACCCCAGATCTTCAGCTTCGCGCCGCTAGACAGCGCGGCCACCTTGGCGTAGCCGGAGCCCGGGCCTTTGCGCACGTTGACGCCGCCACCGGTGACGGTGCCCGCCTGGGCGGTGCCGGTCTTGGGCGGATTGCTGGGATCGGGATCGACCGGCTTCGGCGCGTCCGGAAGCTCGAGGATGTAGATGTTCTTAATGTAGCCGGACTTGTTGTTGCGCAGCACCGTGATGCGCGTCCACTCGCTGCCAACCTTGTTCAAATCGATCATGTCCCCGTCGTAGACCCAGGTCACCACTTCGGATGCCGTGGTGGCTTCCGCGCGCACATTCAGCGCGGACATCGTGGACGGTAGCGTGACGTACGTTGTCGGCGTACCGGCCAGCGCCGCCATTGGTGCGAACGCGCCCAGGCACAACACCAGTGCCAGCAACAGGACCCCCAGTTTCTTACCCATGGACCATTCCTCCTTTGCATTTGTCGGGCGGTTTCGCGCCCGATCCACGCATTTGACACGCCATGATCTGACAAAGTTTCCACTGATATCCTGGTAAATACTGCCATACAATGGTCATTTATATGTCAAAACCCAGCAAAACCGGCATTTGTTGGCGCGCTTGGTAGCGGATGCCAACAAGCTGGGATATACTACCATCCAATCACGGTCAGAAACATCATTAACGCGCAGCACATCGACACCGTCTAGGCACTGTGATATGATCGAGTGCGGCGAAATGAAACAGAAGCATATGGGGAGGACGAGGGTATTGAGTACGAATGACAACAAGGCGATGGTGGCCAATCCCGCACCGCTGGGTTTGCTGGGGTTTGGCATGACGACAGTGCTGCTGAACCTGCACAATGCGGGATTGTTGCCGCTTTCGATCGTGATTGTCGCGATGGGCTTCGCGCTGGGCGGCGCGGCGCAGATCGTGGCGGGCGTGATGGAATTTAAAGCGGGCAACACCTTCGGCGCGACCGCGTTTACGGCATACGGCTTTTTCTGGTGGTCGTTGATCGTCATCTGGGCAAACCCCGTCGGCACGGTGGCAGCCGCGGACAAGACGTCAATGGGCTGGTATCTGCTGCTGTGGGGTGTCTTCACGCTGTTCATGTTCATCGGAACGCTGAAGCACAACCGCGCCACACAAGTGGTTTTCGGTACGCTGACGCTGCTGTTCTTCCTGCTGGCGGCAGGCGATTTCATGGGCAACGAGATGATATCGCGGGTCGCGGGCGTCGTCGGCATCGTCTGCGGACTCAGCGCCATTTACAGCAGCATGGCGCAGGTGCTCAACAAAGAATATGGCCGCAACATCATGCCGCTGGGCTAAAGTTTGACATCAGCGCCACTTCTCAGAATTCGGGCTGTCACACGGGCATCGGCCGGCGTGGCAGCCTATTTTCATCGGCGTCAACGGCCCCGTCGGTCCACACCTCCGCAATGATGGATCAATTCGCGCATTGACAGCGCTGCTTTCAAGACAGTATAATGATAAAAGCATGTTTGATATGATGATATGGATGTGAACACATGCCCGCAACTTTTTTGTATCAGCGCGTTTACGATGCGCTAAAAGCACGGATTCTGTCGGGCGAACTGCCGGACGGCTGCAAACTGCCGGGTGAAAAAGAGCTGACGGACGAGTTCCAGGTTAGCGTGATCACCGTGAAAAAGGCCATGAACATCCTTGTGGAGGACGGCCTTGTGGAGCGCATCCCCGGGCGCGGCACCTTTGCGCGCAAACAGTCTGCCCGTGATCAAGCGGCTGAGTCTGGGCTTCCTTTGATCGGCGTCCTGCTGGAGCACATCACCAGTCCGTTCGGACTGCAGATGATGTATGAGATGGACCGGCAACTGCACCAGGCCGGTTGGCGGATGGTCGTGCGGTTTTCCTACTGTGATCGCGCCCGTGAGACCGACGAGATCGCTTTTTTGTTGCGCCTGGGGGTAAGAGGACTCATCATCATGCCCAGTCACGGTCAGAACTACAACCCCGAGATCCTGCGGCTGGTGCTGTCGGGATTCCCGGTGATCTTGGTCGACAAAAAGCTGGACGGCATCGATGTACCCTCCGTGCGCACCGACAACCAGGCCGCCATGTGCGATTTGGTGCGGCATCTGACCCGGTCCGGCAAGCGCCACATCGGGCTGATCAGTTCCACTGAGGGCAACGCCACATCCACTGTGGAGCGCAACCTTGGCTTCCGCCAGGGCATGAATGAAGCCGGCCTCCAAACCGCGCTCACATGTGTATTGCCGTTTCGCGGCGCGGCTGCTTCAGGCAGCCTGTATGAAGATGCCGTGCAGCGAATCGCACAGTATTTGCGGCATCACGGATCCGAGTTGGACGCCATCGTATGCAGCGAGTACGCCATCGTTCCCAAGCTGCTGTCAGCAGCTGCGGAAGTCGGGCTGCAGCTCAACGGCCGCATCGAAATCTGCTGCATGGACGAGGACGATCAGGCGCCTATG
>JAVBTW010000305.1:0-4147 GCA_031555975.1 Eubacteriales bacterium | reverse complement strand
GGCACTTTGAGCAAATGTCAACGCGCAGCTCCTTTTTAACCGATCCAGTTTCAAACGTCTCGCCGCACACGCAACGCACGGTGCACTTCCCATAGTTTGGGTGGATCTTCTCCTTCATGTTCTCACCTCATTCCGGTAATGGCCCTCCACAATACACGAGGGCTGTATCGACACTGCAAGCGTCATTATATCACAGGGCGAATGCGAATGCAATATAGAGGAATGTTATGTTTTACTTAGTGCCGAATCAACCCAACTGACGAATCAGAGGTCACTTGGTCCAGGGCCGCGATTAACGTTCATCGGCTGTTATTTCCCAGCCGAATGCGGTACAATAGGTGAAGTGCGCTTGCACAGAGGAGGAAGATGAGCGATGCCATCGATGAACGGGCGGTATCCGTGGCGGTACGGGCTGTATTTTTGTACGTACTACCTGTCCACATCCGTCTATCTGAGCTTTATTAGCGTCTACTTCAAGTCCGTCGGCGCAACGACCAGCCAGCTGTCGGTATTGATGGCCGCGATCCCGATGGTTTCCATCTTCGCCCAACCGCTGTGGGGTGCGCTCGGTGACCGGATGGGCAGCAAGCGGCTGCTGCTGTGCCTATTGTCTCTGGGCGCAATGGGCGTCATGCTGCTGTTTGCGCTGTCGCACAGCTTCTATTATCTGTTGATCATCGTAACGCTGTTCAGCGCGCTGTTCACCGCGATCCAGCCGCTGGGCGATTCGATCGCGCTTGAAGCGCTCATGGAAGGGCGCAGGCCGTTCGGACCCCTGCGCCTGCTGGGCTGTTTGACGTTCTCTGTCGCGTCGCTGTTCGTGGGGCGATTCCTCGAGGGGCGAATGCAATGGGTTGTGTATCTGACGAGCTTGTTTCTGGCGCTGGTGGCCGCGAGCACATGGGTGCTGCCGAAGACGCCCGGCCACAGCCGTGATCAGCGCGAGAAACAAAGCTTCTGGTCGCTACTGAAGGATGATGAACTGCGCAACCTGCTGATCTTCGTGACGTTGCTGCAGGCGACGATGGGCTATTTTTACTCGTTCTTTGCGGTGCATTTTACTTCGTTGCCCGGCGGAACCAGCGAGCTGCTGGGCTGGTGCTATCTCATTTCATCGCTGGCGGAGGTTCCGTTTCTGTTGTTTGCGGACAGGCTGTTTGATCGGTTTGGCGCGGGGAAGCTGTTGTGCGGTTCGGCGTGTGTGCTGGCCGCGCGCTGGTTGGTGCTGGGTTTGACGGATAACTGGCATGTGGTGATGGCGAGCCAGGTGCTGCACGGAGGCGGGTTCATCGTGCTGACGGTGTCCATGTCGAAGTATATCAGCTTGCGGGTGCCAGAGGCACTGCGGTCACGGGGACAGATGCTGCTGGCGGTTGTGGGATTTGGGATCGCGCGGGTCGTTGGCTCACTGGGCGGAGGACTGTTGGCGAACGCGGTCGGCATGCAGCAGGGTTTCTTTGTGCCGTGCGGTGTGGCACTGGCTGCGCTGGCCGTGTTCGGCCCCGGATACATGAAAGGGAAAGCACTGAACGGCAGAACATAGCGAGGGCGCCGCGTTGCAGCCATTCACCTTGGCAGAGGAGACCAACTCGGCGGCAATGCGCGCCACGCGCCTTATGTAAGCGCTGATCAATTCGGTTACTGGCTGGCGCGCTGAATTTGCGTCCAGCTGTGCTTGCAGAAACACCGTCAGACGGTGATCGAATTGTTCAGTGCTTACTTATGCAGCCCTCACCCTGATTTCTTCGTACACATGCCTCTGTGTGATCTTCACCCGCCCGAGTTTTAACAGCTCCAGCAGCGCCAGGAACAGGCCGATCATCTCGTCCCGTCCCCCGCCGCCCTCAAAGAGTTCGGAGAATTTGACTTCACCCTTCCGCACCTTCCGGGCGATTCTGCCCATGCAGACCTGCATCGGGTACGCGTCCCTTCGAATTTCCCGGCGCTCATGCTCCACTTCCTCGCCGCGCCGCTCAATCCGCAGCAGCACCTGCGCAAACGCCTTCGCCAGCCCATCCAGCGTCATGCCCACCAACTCAAACTCCGGCGGCGGCAATGGGTATTCCTCAGGCAGCTTTGTCATCAGCAGCTTGGCCTCGCCCTCCAGCACCTGCATGCGCTGGCTCAGCTCCTTGAACTGCTTGTACTCCGTCAATTGCCGTATGAGCGCCTCCTCCGGCGATTCCTCGCCCTCCACCTCGCGCGGCGGTACCGGAAGCAGCGCACGCGACTTGATCTCCAGCAGCGTCGCCGCCATCTGCAAAAACTCGCTCGCCGAATCCATCGGAAGCTCAGACAAATCGTCGATCGAGGCCAGATACTGCTCTGTGATCTCCGATAGGAAGATGTCTTTGATATCCAGCTTCGCCTTCGAGATCAGCGTCAGCAGCAGGTCCAACGGCCCGTCAAACTGCTTGAGCGATACCACATATGACATGTCTTGTTACACCATCCCAAACAGTCTGAATACACCCTGGATCAGCGAGTTGATGAATGACAGCGAATGTGACGTGACAAACGACAGCCACTTGTCCAGCATGCCCGTCATCAGCAGCACGAACAGCAGACCCATCCCGATCCTCGACGCCAACTCCGGCGCGAACAACCGGCGTCCGAACAGGAGATCATTGAACACATGATATCCGTCAAGCGGCGGCACCGGTAACAGGTTGAACGCCGCCAACGACATGTTCATCCACACCAAGTCCACCAACATCCGCAGCATGTACGACGCGCCGTCTGATGCCAGCCACATCACGCCCTGAACGGAATAGAAATAGTCGCATAGCCCAAACAGCACCATGCCCAGCACGACCAGGATCAAGTTGCAAGTGATGCCCGCGATCGACACAAAAAAGTCGTCACGGCGCGGGTTCCGATAGTTGTTCGGATTCACCGGCACCGGGCGCGCGTAGCCAAAGCCGGCAATCAGCATCATCACCGTGCCCGTCGGATCTAAGTGCTTCATCGGGTTCAGCGTCAGCCGTCCGAGGTATTTCGCGGTCGGATCCCCGCACTTGTTGGCCGCCCAGGCATGTCCGAACTCATGGAACGACAGCGAAAGCAGGATCACCGGCACCGCAAGCAGAAACTCAATCAATTGGCTCCGCACGTCTCCACCATTGATGATTGACTGGATCAAATTCAGTAACATGATTGCAGCCCCCATGGATACAAAGTACAAATTCATCATAGCAGATCATTGAGGAGGAAAAGAGGGGGTACAGGTAAAGAATCTTGGAGGACAAGGCCCTTAAGCCGCCGCCGTCAGCCGCGATTTCCCATCTTCCTCCCTTTGCATCCCGCTCGCGTCACGGATTCGCGAACCCGGCGGCCGTGTCGCCATAGAAATCACCCTGCGGGCCGGAGCTGATGCTGTATTGGTAGCCGCTCAATAGCTCGGTGGGCTCGGTCTTGGAATAGATGCCTGTTGGCCCGAACGCCTCCTCGTTGCTGATCCACGCCGCGCCCTCCGCCGTCTTGAGCACGTAGGTTCCCGGCTCGACATACAGGTCGGCCTGCGCATGGGGCTGCAGCACGCACGAGACCGCTTCGGTCAGTTCGCCGTCCTCGTCCACGCGGAACAGTTTATAGGCCGCCATCAGCTCGCCGGATGTAACGTACACCGTCACGCTGCCCTCGCCGAACGTCTGCAGCTCGGAGCGCTCGACGCTGTCGTCCTCCATCTCGGGTTCGATCTGCGCCGAGTAACCAGGCATCACCATCAGGCCGGAGCCATCCAGGCGCATCCGCTTGGGCACCATGGCCTCGTCGCGGAAGTACACGTGGTCACCCATCGGCACACAGCGGCATGAGCAGCGCGATCACGCAAGCCAGCGCCATCGCCCGGATGAACCACCTCAAACCATCACACATCACAGAAAACTCCCTCGCTGCAGTACGCGATTGGCGTTCTGGTCGAACCCGAACACCGCCGCAAACCCATTCTGCATCGGTTCGTCGTCACGGTTGCTGCGCGCGTTCCGCCGCACATAGCGGATAGAAACCATTCCGCGTATGCCGCATCTTCACCCGGCAAACGCGCCCGCGCGAATGGCCGAGCAATGGTTACGCATCGGCCTTGCGCACGCGCTCCTCTGCCCGGATGAACAGCCGGTACATCGGCGCAATGAGCTTGAAATCTGCC
>JAVBTW010000225.1:0-8916 GCA_031555975.1 Eubacteriales bacterium | reverse complement strand
TGCAGCCTGGTGGTCGGCGGAGACGTCGGGCAGCCTATCGCGCAGGGGATGGTCATCGGGACAATCCAGCCCGCGCTGTTCAGACTCGATGCGCTCAATGGTCTGGCGGGCCTCGTCCTGGGCAGCCTTCGCGCGCTCTTTGAGCGAAGTTTGAAACGCCACATACAGCTGCGTGCCAAAAATCTGGCGCAGGATCTCTTCGCGGTCCACGGTGTCTGCCATCAGCAGCCGCGCGAAGTCGCCCTGGGCAATCATGGAGACCTTGGTGAAGTGATCGTGGCCGATGCCCAAAATCTGTTCCACCTTGCCCGCACGGACCCGCTTGCCATCGCGAGCGCGGCGGCTGTCCACCTGGTCCCGCGTGGCCAATACGCTGCCGTCCGGCATCTCCAGGGAAACCTGTTCGTCCTGAAAAACCGTGCCCTCGCCGCGCAGCCTGGGGCGCTCATAGGCCATGGTGCGTTCGATGACGTAGGTGTTTTCGCGGTGGGTGAACGTCAGCCTGACGCGCGTCGGCTGGTCCGGTGCGGCGGTCTCACTGCGCAGCATGCCCGCGTCGCCCCGGTCCCTGCCGCTGGCTTTTCCGAAGAGGGCGAAGCAGATCGCGTCGAAGAGGGTAGTCTTGCCCGCGCCGGTGTCGCCGGTGATGAGATACAGCCCGCTCGGCCCAAGCCGGGCCATCTCCAAATCCACATGCCCGCGATAGGAGCCGAACGCGTCCATTTCAAGTCGCTGGGGCTTCATAATCCGTCCGCCTCCCTTCGCAGCTCGTTGAAGGATTGCTTTGCGCAGGCCGCGGCGCGCTCGCTGATGACGCGGCCGGTCACCTGTTCATAAAATTCAAAGAACCGATCCAGCGGGTCTTTTTGCTCATTGCCGGTGAACAATTCGGGCAACTGTGCCCCCGGGCCGTCCTGCAACTCCAGGCTCAGCACGTTTGGGAACACCGCCCTCAGCCGGTCCATCGGCGCGATGGGCGGCGGCGAATCGGTCAGGATCACGCGCAGAAAATCGTCCCGGTTGCCTGCCCGCACATGCTCAGGCGCGATCAGGGCGGACAGTTCGCCCGACAACTCGCGCATGCCGTGCAGCTGGGGGATCGCCATCAGTTCAACCGTCACTTGTCCGTCCGGGCCGATTTCGCCCGAGACGAAGCTCTTTTTCTGGTGCAGCTCGCTAAACGAATAGCGCACGGGCGAGCCCGCATAGCGCACACTGTCCCGGCCGATGCGCTGCGCGCCGTGCAGGTGGCCCAGCGCCACATAGCAAAACGCGTCAAACGCGCCCACATCCACGGACGAGAGCCCGCCCACCGGGTGAATCTCCGAATCCGACAGTTCCACGGACTGCCCCTGCTGAGTGACGAACTGATGTGTGACCAGCACATTGCGCCGGCCGGGATCGATCGCCGCGCGCCGGAGGGCCGCGCGCACCGCGCCGTCCACGTCCGGAGCGGGCGCCTCAAAAAACCGCGCCACCTCCTGGGGCACGATGTGGGGCAGCAGCCACACGTCCACCTCGCCATATGCGTCCGGCACGCGGACGCATTGCATCTCGCCGCGATAGTCCTCCGAGATGAACAGCCCGCTGTGCTCCAACATCCCCCGTCCGAAGGCCAGCCGGTCCTGGCTGTCATGGTTGCCGCCGATCATGATGACGCGGCAGTCCAGCGCCGTCAGTTGCGTCAGAAATCCGTCCAGCATCCGCACAGCCTCGCCGGACGGCACCGCGCGGTCATAGACATCGCCCGCGATCAGCACCACATCGGGTCGGATGGTGCGCGCCTGTTCAATGACAAAGTCCAGCGCGCATTGCTGGTCCTCGCTGAGGCTGCGCTCCTTCAGCTTCTTGCCAATGTGCAGGTCCGCGAGGTGGATGAACTTCATGGCGACGCCTCCTTTGGTGAGCTCGGTATATGCTATCACAAGCAGCTTGTTTGTGCAATCACACATACCGCTGCGCTCAGGGCTCACGCATTAAAACCAAAACCGACTCCGTTTGCTTTTTCCATATCATCGTGAGGCCTCATGAAAAACTTCGGGCGTGTGCTTACACATTTAATGATTCTGAGGTATAATGATGCAAATACAATAGATGCCATGCATATGGGTTTCTACGAAAGGGGACAATGGTGCGCGATGAGTCTGAGTGAGCGCATTGCAAAGCGGGAGGCGACCGTGGGCGTCATCGGGCTGGGCTATGTGGGGCTCGAGCTGGCGCTGGCGTTTGTGAAGGCCGGTTTTCCCGTGCTCGGGTTTGAAGAGGACCAAGCCCGCGCCGAATCGGTGAACCGCGCGGAGAGCTACATCACCGACATCAGCAACGAGGCGCTGAAAGAGGCCCGCGATTCGGGCCGGTTTTCCGCACGGCATTGCCACGACAAGCTTGCGGAATGCGATGTGTACGTGGTGTGTGTGCCCACGCCGCTGGACATCTACAAGCAGCCCGACCTGAGCTGCATCGACAGTGCCACGCGCAGCATCGTGGAACACATCCGCCCGGACACGCTGGTGATCCTGGAATCCACCACCTATCCCGGCACCACGGTGGAGCGCATGAAGCCGATCCTGGAGCGGGGCGGGCTTGTCTGCGGCAAGGACATCGGGCTGGTGTTCTCGCCCGAGCGCGTGGATCCGGGCAACAAGCAGTTCCGGCTGGTCAACACGCCCAAGGTCGTGGGCGGACTGACGCCGAAATGCAGCAACAACGCGGCAGCGCTGTATCAGGCCGCGCTGAACTGCCCGGTGCACATCGTTTCATCGCCCCAGACCGCCGAGATGAGCAAACTGCTGGAAAATACCTATCGCGCGGTGAACCTGGCGCTGGTGAACGAGTTCGCGCTGATCGGGCGCGAGATGGGCGTGGACATCTGGGAGGTCGTGGACGCGGCCAAGACCAAGCCGTTCGGATTCCAGGCGTTTTATCCCGGCCCCGGCGTGGGCGGACACTGCATCCCGCTGGACCCCTACTATCTGGCGTGGAAGGCCCGCGAGTATGACATGCGCGCAACCCTCATCGAGGCTTCCGGCGACGTGCTGGAGGCGATTCCGCGCCGGGTGGCGGACCGCGTGCAAGAACTGCTCAGCGCCGACAAAAAACCGCTCTGCGGCGCAAAGGTGCTGGTGATGGGCGCTGCGTACAAGCCGGACGTGAGCGACTGCCGGGAGAGCCCGGCGCTGCACTTGATGGAGATCCTGCAAAAGCGCGGCGCGCATGTGTCCTATCACGATCCGCACGTTGCGGAACTGAAGCTTGCTGGCAAAGTGTTCAAGAGCGTCCCGCTGACCGAAAAGACCATGAAAGGCTGCGACATCGCGGCCATCATCACCAACCACAGCTGTGTGGATCACACCCTGCTGGCCGCATGCGCGCCGCTGGTGCTCGACACCCGAAACGCCCTGCGCGACTTGAAACCTCGCCGCGGGAACGTAAAAAAACTGGAAAATACAAGGAGGACACCCCCATGAACCCAGGCCAGAAGATGTTCCACGATTTCTTTATGGACAGAGTGCAGCCGGAAAAGAAGGATGCAGCCGAGCAGATCATGACGGAGAGCTTTCAGAAGCAGGACGAAGGGACGTTTGACGCGGACTATATGCAGGCCATCATGCCGAAAATGATGGAGATGCTGCGGCCGGAATGCGTGGAAGAGTTCATGCAGGCCGCGGCGCACATGAGCTCGACGCTCAAATAAGGGCGGGTTTTCGTCCGCGCCCACGCGGCCCGAGGCCGCACCGAAGGACCTCCCCCGGGAATGGGGAGGTCCTTCGGTGCGCTCAGGATGACAGGGGGAGCGGGATGACAGGGGGAGCGGCGCTTGTGATGGACGGAGCTTGGGCGGTTGCGCGCTTGCGCTATGGGCTCAGCATCATGCCGATGCTGAACTCCGCCCAACTGTACTGGGCCATGAACTCGCCGTGATAGCTGTTGATGGCGTTTGTGTCGCCGCGAAAAAAGTCAAAGTAGTCGCAGCTGAACTTGTCCGTGCGGGCGGACAGCGCGCCCCAGCCCTTGTCCACCGCGTCCTCGGCGTCCAGGCCGCGGAGCACGGCGAACAGGTCGGAAACCAGGTTTCGGAGGTTGGATTGCAGCGTCAGCGAATCGGGCCGGTCCTCCCACAGCACGGCCGCGATTTCGCGGTTGGTACAGCTGGCTCCGCGGCGGCTGATGAGGTACGCAAACAGCTCCTTGGTCTTTTTCCGGGCAAAGGCCAGCGGCTTTCCGTCCACAAACACCTCGAAATTGCCAAAGCACTGCACCCGCATGCGCGGCTCGGGCGGCGGTTGCGGTCTTGAGCGCAGGTTGTCGAGTTCCGCCTTGATGGCCGCAGCATCTGCGGGCTTGAGCACATAGCCCGACGCGTGCAGGTGAAAAGCGTCCACCGCATAGCTGGGATAGCCCGTGACGAACACGATGTTGGCCTGCGGGCAAAGGTCTTTCAGGCGCTTTGCCAGCTCGAGTCCGGACATGTCGCACAGCTCAATGTCCAAAAAGGCCACGTCCACCGGATCGGCGGAGACGCTGCTCAGGGCCTCCGCGCCGGAATGAAAGCCGCGTACGTCACAGCCGGGCAGCGCCTGCTCAATGCAGTTGCGCAAGTCCGCCAGGGCCAGAACTTCGTCATCGACGGCGAGGATCTTCATCAGCACGACCGCCTCTCTTTTGTGGGTGATGCGAATGGCAATGGAATCACACAACGTTGAGCGATGATGAACGAACACAATGCTTCAGTAAAGTATACAACAAGATGAAACGATTGTCGATCCCATACTGCGGATTGCGCGGACGAAAGCGAAAGCTGAGGGCGGGAGGTCCATCGCTGGCGCGCAGGATGACCCGGTTGGGCTGCCAGCGCGATCCGGTTCCTTTGCGCGTATTGCGTTTTTGGTTTGAGAATGATACAATAAACGCATTCCACCTGGAGGAGTGCGTTGCCTATGGACGATCAATTGCTGTCCCGAATCGAATCCGGCGCCGGCGATTTTCAGGAGGCCTGCAGCATGCAGGTCTCGCTGTTCGATTATCAGGCGCGCGGGTTTGACTTGGGGATGGGGCGCGCGTTTTGTCCGGATTGCGCGTATGCGCTGTCGGGGCGGTGTGATTACCGGACCGCTCATACTTACGGCTGCTTCGAGGCCGAGCGATGGAACGGCTTGTATGTGTACTACTGCCCGATGAGCCTTGCGTTTATCGCCACGACTGTGTTCGACGGACACCGGGCGGCCTACGCGCTGGTCACCGGCCCGATTGTCATGGGGCAGATCGAGGACCTGCCGCAGGGCGATATGGACAGCGCGGTCGCAGAGCTGCCGGTGCGAACGCCCAAGCAGATCGGGCATCTGTCCACGCTCCAATGGACGCTCGCGATGTATCTGTCCGGGCGCGGCGCGGACGCGTCCGACAGCGCCCAGGCCCAGGCGCAGCGCCATAACCAGCTGTACGAGCTGACTGAACAATACAGGTCCGGCCAGGGGACGCGCTATCCCATTGAGATTGAGCAGCGGCTGCAGCGCATGATCACCCAGGGCGACAAGCGCGGCGCGCAGGAGCTGATCAACAAGCTGCTGGGCATCATGTACTTCACCACGGCGGGCGATTTCAAGGAGATCAAGGACAGGGCAAAGGAACTGATCGTGCTGTTTTCCCGCGCGTCGCTGGAGGGTGGCGCGGACGTTCGCCACATCTTTGGCCAGAACCGGAACCTTCAGGATGAGATTGACCAGATGCAGAATCTGGACGAGCTGTCGGACTTCCTGACGGCCATCTTCTATCGGTTCGTGGGTTATGTGTTCGATTTTACCCAGTTTGAGCACACCGACATCCTGCACAAGGCAGTGAATTACCTGCGCGAGAACCTGTCTGAAAAGCTGGGTCTGGAGGATCTGGCGAGCCATGTGGGGTTGTCGCGGAGCTACCTGAGCACGATCATCAAGTCGGAGTTGGGGCTGACGTTTACGGAGTATGTCAATCAGATGCGCGTCGACCGCAGCAAAGAGCTGCTGCTGGATCCGTCGCTGAGCCTGGCTGCGATCGCAGGCTTGGTCGGGTATGGAGATCAAAGCTATTTCACCAAAAAGTTCACCCAGCAGGAAGGCATGTCGCCGGGACAGTACCGAAAAAAGCGGGGCCACGCGGGCGTGGACCCGTCCAACTGACGAGAGATTTGCATAACGGAGTGTGTCACCATGCCAAAGCTTACGATCCGGGTCAGCGCGAATGAGAAGGGCAAACCCACAACCCACACCGTGGCCGCAGACGGCCCCATGTCCCTGGAAACAGCCATTCGGAACGCGGGCGTCGATTTTGCCATGCCCTGCGGCGGGAACCACACCTGCGGCAAGTGCGCGGTGCAGGCGAAGGGCGCGCTGTCGGACGAAACCGAAGCGGAGCGCGCGCTGCTGCTGCGGGCTCGCCTGGGCGCAGCGGATTGCGGCTATCGGTGGCGCATGGCGTGTCTGTGCGAGGCCTGGGGCGACGCCGAAATCCTCGTCCCGGACCGCGCCGTGGATGTGCAGGTCGCGGGGTTTGGCGCGGCAGTGGCCGTCGCGGCCACCGGAGCCTGTGGGCTGGCGGTGGACATCGGCACCACGACGGTGTCCGTGGCGCTGTACGACCTCGCGGCGGGCACACTGATAAAGGACGCCCACGAACTGAGCGCACAGGCGCGGTTTGGCGCGGACGTGCTGAGCCGGATAGAATATTCCAACGCGCACGGCACATCGGACCTCACGGCGGCCATCCGCGGCCAGCTTTCGCGCATGATGGACGCGGTGTGCGAAAAGGCGGGCGTGGCTGGGCCGGAAAAATGGGTCATCACCGGCAACACGACGATGCTGCATTATCTGGCGGACCTGGACCCGCGCGGGATCGGCGTATCGCCCTTTGTGCCAATGAGTCTGTTTGGCCGCGCGTTCGAACTGTTTGACGCCAAGGTATTCTTGCCGCGCTGCATCAGCGCCTACGTGGGCGCGGACATCAGCTGCGGTATGTTGGTGACCGGCCTGTGCGACGGCGACGGACCGGAACTGCTGGTGGATGTGGGCACGAACGGGGAAATGGCGATTCGCGCGAACGGCAAGACGCTGTGCTGCGCCACGGCCGCGGGGCCGGCGTTTGAAGGCGCGGAGATCGAGATGGGCATGGCTGCAGTGAGCGGCGCGATCTCGAAGGTGCGCGAAGTGGACGGCCAAATCGCGTGGGACACGATTCGCGGCGCAAGGCCCATCGGCATCTGCGGCACGGGTCTGATCAGCGCGGTTGACCTGATGATTCGCGCGGGCGCGCTGTCCGGCGCGGGCCGAATCGAGGCCGATGGACACCGGTTCGCCCATCTGGTCACGGAGCGCGGTGGTCAGCCCGCCTTTGCGCTTGGCGACAGCGGCGTGTGTCTGACCCAGCGCGACATCCGCAGCATTCAGCTCGCCAAAGCAGCCATTCGCGGTGGAATCGAGACGATGCTGCACGAGGCCGGATTGAAGGCGGGAGACCTGTTGGCGCTGCACATCAGCGGCGGGTTTGGCAGCTACATTGATCCCCTGGAGGCCGCAGGAATCGGCCTGATTCCCGAGGAAGCGCTGTCCGTGGTGAAGGCGGGCGGCAACACGGCGCTGGCGGGGGCGGTGCGGTTGCTGCTCGATGACAGGGCAGGGGAGCGGGTGGCCCTGATCGCGGAGGAGACCGAGGAGGTGCCGCTGGCGACGAACCCGTATTTCATGGACCAGTATGTGGAGCAGATGGCGTTTTACGAGGAGTGAAGTGAGAAGGACGGAGCATGCGAAATGGCCGTCCTATGGGTCATCCTGAACGCAGTGAAGGATCTACCTCTTATGCAAGGAGAAGATCCTTCACTTCGTTCAGGATGACCGCTTGGTTGCGCAGGGCCGGTTGGTTGCGCATGGCCGATTGGTCGTGCATGACCGGTTGGTTGCGCATGGCCGGTTGGCGCGACATATCGTGTCTGTTGCGCGATGTCTATGTCTTACGCGATGAAGCTCAGCGCGGCTTCTGCGGCGCTGGCCGCGTCTGCGGTGTAGCAATCCGCGCCGATCTGGTCGCAGAACGCCTGGGTCACGGGTGCGCCGCCGATCATGACGGTCAGTTTTTCCTTCAGGCCTTCGGCCTTGACCAGGTCCACGACGTTCTTCATCTCGCCCATGGTGGTGGTCAACAGCGCGGAGCAGCAGATGATGTTCGCGTCGTTTTCCTTGGCGGCGTTCACGAACGCCTCGGGGGTCACATCCACGCCCAGGTCGATGATCTCGATGCCTTTGCCTTCCATCATCATCTTGACCAGGTTCTTGCCGATGTCGTGCAGGTCGCCCTTGACGGTGCCGATGACGGCCTTGCCCTTGGCGGCGACGCCATCCGCGATCAGGTGGGGCTTGAGCACTTCGGTGCCCTTGTTCATGGCGCGCGCGGCCACCAACACCTCGGGGACGAAGACCTCGTTGTTCTTGAACTTGGTGCCGATGATGCCCATGCCGGAGAGCAGGCCCTCGTTCAGGATCTGCTCGGCCGGGATCTTCTGGTCCAGCGCCTCCTGGACGAGCTGTGCGACGATCTTGGCCTTACCGTTCTGTAGGTTGGTGCTGATGTCCTCAAGAATCTGGCTCATGTTGCTCAAACCTCCTGGTCGTTATTGGAATAGATAACACCCTGTATAGGTGATCGTCCTGGGGCCATAGTAGTAGGGGACGTCGTTCAGGCGGCAGGCTTCGCTGACCACCAGGCCGAAAGCCTCCATGGACGGCACCGCCTCGTCCGGATGGACGCACGGCGCGTCGATCATCTGCTGCAGCGCACTTTTGACCACCACCATGGGCGAGATGAAGAACGTCGTGGATCTGGTGACCGCCGAGGGCCTGAAGGTCAAGCTGACCATCATGGTCGGCGGCGCGCCTGTGACGCAGGCGTTCT
>JAVBTW010000137.1:0-6112 GCA_031555975.1 Eubacteriales bacterium | reverse complement strand
GGCAGCGCGCCCAGCGACCGCGCGCAGACCGTGCGCGGGCTGGAGGCCGTGCGCATTCGGTTGGGCGTTGTGCAGCCGGGCGAGAGCATCGCGGACTTCAACGACGCGCTGAACACGCTGCAGACCTCGCTGGCGTACCTGTACAGCAATCCGTCCGGCGACCGGTTTTGGTATGACACGCGCCCCACGCTTCGAAAGACCGTGGAGGATCGCGCCACGCAGATCGCGGCTTCGGACGTGGAATACGAGATCGAGCTGCGGCTGCGGGGACTCAAGAAAGAGCCGCCTTTCGCGGGCGTGCATATCTGCCCAAACTCGTCGCTGGATGTCACGGATGATCCGGCGGTGCGCTTGGTGATCCTGCGACCTGGCGACGACTTCAAGCCGTCCAACTCGCAAAGCCGCGCGAGCCAGGTGGTCGAAGATTACCTGAACAACCGGGGCACCGCGCCGCGCATTTTCCGAAATATGCTGGCGTTCGTCGCACCCGACCAGGAGCTAATGGGATCGCTCAAGCAGGAGGTGCGGCGCTGCTTGGCGTGGCGCTCCATCAAGGCGGACAGCGAGACGCTGAACCTGGACGCCGCGCAGAATCGCGAAACCGACAACAACCTCAAGCGCAGCAATGACACGGTGGATCTGCGCATCAAGGAAGCGTATTGCTGGCTGTTGGTGCCGTATATCGACAAAGCGGTCGACATGAAAACCATCGTGTGGGATACCATTCGCATCAGCGGCGGCACCGACAGTGTCGTGTCCAAGGCCGCCAAGAAGATGACGCAGAATGAGCAGCTGATCACGCGATGGGCTCCGGCGCTGCTGCTGATGGAGCTGGACAATGTGCTGTGGCGAGATTCCGATAGCATCGGCGTCAAGAAGCTGTGGGACTATCTTTGCACATACTGCTATCTGCCCAGGCTCGCCAACTATGAGGTGCTGGAGGACGCGATCCGCACGGGTCTGAATTCACCGGAGTATTTCGGCATCGCGGCGGCGGTTTCTGATGAGCGGTTCATCGATTTGAGGTACAATCAGTTCGTGGGCATGATCGAACGCTCAGACGTGCTGGTCAAGGTCGTCGCTGCGAAAAAGCAGATCGCTGAGGAACGGGCGAAAACCGAACAAGTAGCAGTGCCTGACAAGCCTCATGGTGATCCACATATGCCTGAACCACGCACGACGGATGCTGGGTACGGGCAATCATCCGGCGGTGCAGTGATCGAACCGCAACCCGCACAGCCCCAGAACACGCACTTTTATATGTCGGCGCAGCTGGATACCACGCGCATCAACCGCGACGTGCAAAAGCTGGTCGAAGAGGTGATTGGATACCTCGCTTCCGTGGATGGCATCAAGCTCGAGGTGACGCTTGAAGTCAACGCGGAAGCGCCAACCGGGCTGCCTCCGCAAATCGTGCGCGCGGTATCTGAAAACTGCAGGACGTTGCGGGTGAAGGATTTCGGAGTGGATGGGTGAGCATAGCGGTCCGATATGCTGAATACTACATATAAACTTATACACATGAAAAAGTGAGCTGTTGATGAGTTGGGAACAGTAGGAATTGTTATCCTTTGCATTGTGTGCCTCTTGATTTGGCTCGCATTTAAGCTTGTGAAGTGGGTTCTTGTTTCGATTGCGAGAGGCTTATTCGGTTCAAGCAAAACGCACGGGCAGCCGTCACAACGAAATGCGAAGCAGCAATGCTCTTTTTCTGATGGATTGAGCGAAATGGAGTTTATCGACATTGTCCAGAGAGAGGCCAAGAGTATTTCAAGTAAGCGACTGAGGCACTTCTCCGTCGATGGATCAACAGTTTACGGCACCGTTCGATCACAGAGCGGCTTAACTGATTGGGATTTTTCGCTCGATTTTAATGACTTTGGCCGCTTAACTGGGCAATATTGGATTCGTTCAGATAATCAAGATTCTGTTGTTCCAAAGCGTCTGGCGGATCGCATCTCGTCAGAGATTTGCAAACGGCAGGGTTAAGCTAAACGCTAAGCAAATAGCTGTCGCTGGGGTTCCTGAACCTCAGTCGTTACCCCCCGATACTTCCGTCGTTTGCCTCGGGGTGGGTGCATTTTGGAGATTTCGTTAAGGTGGGTTGGAGTCGAACTCGTTGGTTTTTTGTGAATTGCGAGGCGTGAGGTGGGCGTGGGGATCGGCAGGTTTGATGACAATCATGGGCAGGAATGCTGAAATGCAAGGGTTTTCAAGCTCATATATACAAAAAGACCATCGCTTTGAACGATGATCTTTTTGCATCGAACGTAACGTTCGATTGTGGTGCGGTCGACGGGACTTGAACCCGTACGGTCTCCCACACGCCCCTCAAACGTGCGCGTATGCCTATTCCGCCACGACCGCTTGCCAGATGAGGGCAACAACAGATATTATACGCGCTTTCCCAATCGGTGTCAAGGGGCGTTTTGTGAGGTTTGACAGAAACTTAGCGCGAGGATGCTTTTCTGTTTATCGGCACAGGTGTATCATGAGCATGGGTTGTTATGGGGGGATTGTATGTGGTGAAGGCCGTCTTGTTTGATTTGGATGGGACATTGCTGGATACACTTGGAGACTTGGCGGACGCGGTGAATTGGGCGTTGGTGTCGTTGGGACTGCCTTGCCGGACTGAAAATGAAGTGCGGACATTCGTCGGAAACGGTGCGAGGCGCTTGATACAGCGGGCGCTGCCCGAGGGGCGAGACGATTTGCACGACGAGTGTCTGGCGCGGTTCAAGGCGCATTATCAGGCGCACATGCAGGATAGGACGCGCGCTTATCCCGGTGTGAACGAGATGCTGGACGCGCTGAATGCGCGGGGTATTTCGTGCGCGGTAATCAGCAACAAGTTCGATGGCGCGGTGGGTCCACTGTGCAGGAAGTATTTCGGGGACAGGCTCGTTGCAGCGATGGGCGAGCGCGAAGGCATGCCGAGAAAGCCTGCGCCGGACGGCTGCTTTGCCTTGATGGCGCTATTGGGTGCTGAGGCTGCTGAGGTGGTTTATGTAGGAGACTCCGGCACAGACATGCAGACTGCGCGGAATGCCGGACTGAAAAGCGTCGGGGTTTCCTGGGGGTTCCGGTCTGGAGCGAGTTTGATGGCGGCCGGCGCGGATGTGGTTGTCGATGACACGGCTGAGTTGTTGAAGGTATTGCTGGGATGAGACGATGGACAGCCGCCATCGGCGCTTCATGCCTGTCATTCATATACGCCGGGAGGCTGAGCTGGTCACGGAGGTGATGAGGCTTGATGCCTGAAGTTTGGCGACGACATCCCGTTTGGGCGCGGATAGGACTCGCGGCATTGCTTGTTGCTATACTGGCACTATTTTGGCGAACGACACTGCCGGACGGAGCGGCCGACGGCATCCGTATGAATGTGCCGCCATTCAACCAGGGTGACTACACCGATACCGTTGCGGTGATTGACGGCCAGAAAAAATCCGTCAAATCGAGCGGTTGCGGCGCTGCATGTGTCGCTTCAGTCGGTCAATACTTGACAGGAAACCAGGATTTGGATCCCCAGTCGCTGTTTCAGTGGGCGTATGACAACGGCTTCTACGAGGGCGACGGTTTGAGCCTGGAATGCTTGCGTGAAATGGCGCAACTCTTCGGACTGAACGCCAGGTGGACAGGCCCGGATGCTGTAATGGCCGCGCTGCGCGACAGGCGTCCGGTGGTGGCATACATGAAAAACGGATACTTTTCAAACGGGTCCGGCCACTATATCGTGCTGACGGGCGTGACGGAGGACGGCAAGATCGTTGTGCACGATCCCGGATCACGGGCACGGAGTGGGAATGCCTACGACTGGTGTTTCTTGCGGGAGCAGACGAAGGGCGGCGCTCCGTTTATGGTGGTTAGGTAACTGAGAGGCGGCCATTTCGAATCGATCATTTTTCTGCCGAAGACGGCATTTTAGAAAGGGATGGAGACATGATGAACCATCGGAAGACTAAGATCATTTGCACACTGGGTCCAGCGAGTTGGGAGGAGGCCGTACTGCGCAAGTTGATGGTCAGCGGCATGGATGTGGCGCGAATCAACTTTTCGCACGCGGACTACGACTATCTGAACCCCAGACTGGCATTGTTCAAGAAACTGCGCGACGAGACCGGCATGCCGGTGGCGTTGCTGGCAGACACAAAGGGCCCGGAGGTCCGGCTGGGCATCATCCCCTCAGGCAAGGTGGAACTGAAGGATGGCCAGCCGTTCGTGCTGACCACAAAGCAGATCGACGGCAATGCGGACGTGGTCTCGATCTCCTTTGACGGATTGCCTGCGGATGTGCGAAAGGGGACGCAGATCCTCATTGACGACGGATTGATCGAACTGGCGGTGGAATCGACGACGGGCACGGAGATCCACTGTCGCGTCGTGCATGGCGGTCCGATTTCATCGAAGAAGGGTGTTAATGTGCCGGGTGTGCACCTGTCGATGCCGTATCTGTCGAACAAAGATCGTGCCGACCTACGTTTCGCGGTGGAGAATGGGTTTGACTTTGTCGCCGCGTCGTTCGTCTACGAGGCGAAAAACGTGCGTGAAGTGCGCAATGAGCTTGACCGGCTTGGCGGCCGGTCCATCCGGATTATCGCGAAAATCGAAAATGCCGAAGGCGTGGAAAACATCGACGAGATTTTAGAGGTCGCGGACGGCATCATGGTTGCGCGCGGCGACATGGGCGTAGAGATCGCGCTGGAGGAGATTCCTGTGATCCAGAAACTGCTGATCACCAGGAGTTATTCCGCGGGCAAGCAGGTGATCACCGCGACGCAGATGCTGGAGAGCATGGTGAGCCACGCGCGACCGACGCGTGCGGAATGCACGGATGTCGCCAACGCGATTTACGATGGCACCAGCGCCATCATGTTGTCCGGCGAAACCGCAGCAGGCCAGTTTCCGGTAGAGGCATGCCAGACGATGGCGCGGATCGCGATGCGGACGGAACGGGACATTGACTACAAGAAGCGGTTCCGGACGCGGATGCCAGACATCGACCTGGGTAACATCACCAACGCGATCAGCCATGCAACCTGCAGCGCGGCGCATGACTTGAGCGCGGCGGGGATCGTAACGGTGACAAAGAGCGGCGACACCGCGAAGATGATCTCGAAGTTCAGGCCAGACTGTCCCATCATCGGGTGCTCTCCAGATGAGCAGGTTGTGCGTCAGATGAACTTGTCATGGGGCGTAACGCCGCTGTTGATTGACGAGAAAAGAGTCAGCGGTGAGCTGTTTGACGCGAGTGTGGCGGCGGCAAAGGCCGCGGGCTGCGTGGTGGACGGTGATCTGGTGGTGATCACGGCCGGCGTACCGCTGGGCGTCAGCGGTACAACAAACATGTTGCATGTGAATGTCGTCGGCGAACCGATGTCGTAGTCAGCGCTGACGTGAGCGACGCACCGGCGACCGGTACACCGTGCCTCACAACCGCATTTCACCATCTCCCTCTGATGAGGGCGCACCAAAAGAGCCCGGCCGAGACGCTGTCTCGGCCGGGCTCCCCCATTCCTTAGTCCAGATTCACTTTCGATCCTGTCAGTCTCAACCGCGCCGCTGCCCGCGCCAGCGCGAGCTTGCTCCACTGATATTCCATCATGCTCTGTTGCTGGCGCATGCGCTCTTTGATTCTGTGCTCGGCTTCGGCCGCGCGCATGGCATCAATGTTTTCAGGCCATTCGCAGGCCTGGGCAAACACAAACACGCCCTGACTGTTCACTTCGAGAAACCCTTCGGACTGAAAGGCTGACTTCCATGCCCCGTCGCGCTTGACCTCTATTTCGCCGATGGCCAAGGGCACGGTAATGGGCGCGTGGCCCTTCAGGATCTCGAGCTTGCCGTCCACGGTGGTGATGTTCAAAGCCTCCACCTCTTCGGCCAGGAACATTTTTTCCGGGGTCATGATCTCGAGCCGAAATGTGCTTGCCATGAGCTATCCCTCCAGCGTTTTGGCCTTTGCGCGGGCCTCGTCCAGGTCGCCAACCAGGAAAAACGCCTCTTCCGGCAGGTCGTCCGCCTTGCCCTCGATGATGTCGGAGAAGGATTGAATCGTGTCCGCAAGCGGCACCGTCTTGCCGGGTTGACCGGTGAACCATTCACATGCACTTCA
>JAVBTW010000319.1:0-7642 GCA_031555975.1 Eubacteriales bacterium | reverse complement strand
AGTTGCTGCGGTTGCCGATAGTGCGCAACGGCAACAAGGCGACCGTCGGCGTCCAACCGGACGTGTGGGCCGGATGGATTTAGCCATCGCGTTGCCCGCGCCCAGACCGATCCCACAACACCGTCAAGGAGGCGCTCTATGCCCATCCTCATCACACTGCTCGCGTTCATCCTGCTCTGCATCATCTATCTGTTCCTCACCGCGCCCAATGCCCGCAAGGCCACGCTGCCCAACGGGCGACTGATCGCCCACCGCGGCCTGTTTGAGCCTGACAAGGGCATCCCTGAAAACTCACTGTCCGCCTTCGACGCGGCCTGTAGCGCGGGCTATGCCATCGAACTGGACGTGCAGATCACCAGGGACGACGTGTGCGTGGTGTTCCATGACGATGATCTGCGGCGCATGTGCGGCGTTTCTGGCGGGATCATGCAGATGCGCTTCGACGAGCTGAGGCGCCTGCGCCTTTCCGGCACGGAGGAGCCAATCCCCACCCTTGCGGACGTGCTGGCAAGGGTCAATGGACGCGCGCCGTTGCTGGTGGAGCTCAAAAGCAATCCGCGCAGGAGGGAACTGGTACTGCAGACAACAAAGCTGCTGGACGCCTATCGGGGTGCGTTCGTGGTGGAGTCGTTCGATCCGCTTGTCTTGCTGGAGCTAAAGCGCCAAAGGCCAAACATCGCGCGCGGCCAACTGGTCTCAACCGCTCCCTTTCCGCTCAGCAGGCTTGCGCTCAACTTCCTTTCGCGCCCGGATTTCGTGGCCTACAACCGGCTGATGAGCGACTCGCTCACCATCAGGGTCCAGCGCAGCTGTTACAGGACGCCACTGGCCGCGTGGACGCTGAAGGGATATCCGGAGCTGGAAGCGGAAAAGGAGAAGGCCCAGATGCTGATCTTTGATGGGTTCAAGCCATAGTTTGACGCGACGCCGGTTTGCTTTGGGCGGCGGGTTCAGCGCCTGCCCGCCCCATCACCATCATCACCGGCGCGCACAGCGCGAACCACATGGCCGTGAACATGGGGCACACCTGGCCGAGCAGATTGCCACGGTTCTTTGAATAGTCCCACACGCCCCAGTTCATCTTTCTGTTCACAACGCATCCGACACAGAATTCCACCGCCGTGATCCACAGCGCCCCCATCGCGCAGCGCACGGCCAGTTTTCTGTGCCCATGCCGCATGGACACCCGGCGGAGCGCCACCAGGCACATGCCGCCCGTCACCGCCATGGTCCAGTGGGTGCGGCGGCGGTAGGCAAGCTCAATCAGCGGATAGCCCAGCGCGCCAAGCATAAAGGTCTTAAGCACAAGACAACACCTCCGCATGGTATTCTGTTCAACCCGGGAATCCTCATTCACTTTACGCATACGTAACCAAATTGACCCCATATGTTTGTTGACCGGCCCGCATGGGTCCCGTATAATACTCAGCAACAACCACATACAGTCCACGAAATGCATTGACAAGGATCAACGCTCCCCAATGCACTCTCCCAGAGAGCCGCCGGTGCTGAGAAGGCGGCAGAGCGCACGGAGTCACTCCCCTTGTAGCAGCCGATTGAACGGGCATCGCCCCAGTAGGTCGCGCCGGCCGCCTCCGTTACCGGGCAGCGCAATCAGGGCCCCTGCAAACGCCCTCGCTGCGCGCAGAGAGGCCGCCCAAGCTGGGCAGCAACGAAAGTGGTACCGCGGACGCAAATGCCTCCGTCTTTCAAGTGACATTGAAGGACGGAGTTTTTTGTGTGGTTGGACTGGCGCGAGAGCAGGCAGAGCAGAGCCACGCCCCTACAATCTGTAGCATGGCAGCAAACGAACCCCGTAGGGGCGGGGCTCTGCTCCGCCCGCCGTCGCGAACTGGCAATGCAAGCAAGGAGGCACATCCCCCATGAAGATCAGTTTTTCCACCCTGGGCTGCCCGGATTTCTCATGGATCGACATCTACTCCATGGCCAAGGACTTTGGTTTTGACGGCATCGAAGTGCGCGGCATCGGCGCGGCGCTGAACGCGGCGGACGCGCAACCGTTCCAACCCCGGTTCATCGACAAGACGAAGGCGAAGTTGGATATTTTGGGCCTGGAGATCCCGTGCATCTCCACGGGCACCTCGCTGCACCAACAGGAAAAGCGCGCCGCGGCGCTGCAGGAGATCGAAGCAGCCATCGTGCTCTGCCAGAAACTGAACGCGCCCTACATCCGCATCTTGGCGGACACGGACGCCGCGCCGGACGGCGAGATGGACGACACGGTCGTGATCGGCACCATGAAGCAGCTTGGCGCGGACGCCCACAAGGCGGGCGTGGTGCTGCTGATCGAGACCAATGGCGTGTACGCGGACACCGCACGGCTCAAGCGTGTGCTGGACGCGATCGACAGCCCCGGCGTGGCGGCGCTGTGGGATCTGCATCACCCCTACCGCTTCTTTCAAGAGCAGCCCGAGGACACCATCCGCAATCTGGGCGCATACATCCGTCACTGCCATGTCAAAGACAGCGTGATGGTCTCGGGACAGCCGGAATACCGCATGATGGGCGAGGGCGACTTGCCGGTGCCCGCGATGATGGACCAATTGCAAAAGACGGGCTATGACGGGTATGTCTCACTGGAATGGGTGAAGCGCTGGGCGCCGCAGCTGCAATACGCGGGGATCGTGTTCCCCCACTTTGCCAACTACATGCGTCCGTGGCGCACATCAGGCGGCATGCAGCAGACGCCAACGGGCGGCAAATATCCGTTCAAGAAGGAACAGCTGATCAACCATACGTTCCCGGAAGTGCTGGAGGTCATGGCCCGTGAATTCCCGGACCAGATCGCGTTCAAGTACACCACCCATCACTACACCCGCACTTACAGCCAGTTCAAGGCCGACGTGGACGCGTTTGCGCGCAGCCTGATCGGCATGGGCGTGGGCCGCGGCGACCACGTGGCCGTCTGGGCGACGAACGTCCCCGCATGGTTCATCACATTCTGGGCGACGGTGGAGATCGGCGCAGTGCTGGTGACGGTGAACACCGCGTACAAGATTCATGAAGCGGAATACCTGCTGCGCCAGTCGGACACGCACACGCTGGTGCTGACGGACGGAATCAAGGGCGTAAGCTACGTGGACATCATCAATCAACTGTGTCCGGAGCTCAAGACGTCGAAGGTCGGCGAGTTGAAATCAGAGCGGCTGCCCCGGCTGAAAAATGTGGTCACGGTGGATTCTGTGGTCGATGGTTGCTACAGCTGGGAAGAGGCACAGGAACTGGCTGAGACGGTGCCGATGTCCGAAGTCCATGACCGCATGCGCAAAATCAACCCGGACGACGTGTGCACCATGCAGTATACCTCCGGCACAACGGGCTTTCCCAAGGGCGTCATGCTGACGCACCGCAACGTCGTGAACAACGGCAAGGCGATTGGCGATTGCATGAACTTTTCCACGGACGACCGGCTGCTGATCCACGTGCCGATGTTCCACTGTTTCGGCATGGTGCTGGCGATGACCGCGTCGATGACCCACGGCACCAGCATGTATCCGATTCCCGCGTTTTCACCGCGGCAGTCGCTGGCCGTCATCAACGGCGAGGCCATCACGGCGTGCCACGGTGTGCCGACGATGTTCATCGCGATGCTGGAGCATCCGGACTTTGACAAGACAGACTTTTCACACATGCGCACAGGGATCATGGCGGGCAGCCCATGCCCGGTGAAGGTGATGGAGGACGTGCTGACAAAGATGCACATGCCCGAAAATTGCATCACTTACGGCCAGACGGAGGCGAGCCCCGGCTGCACGATGTCCAAGACGACGGATTCGATCGACGTGCGGGTGTCAACGGTGGGCGGCCCCATTTTCGGCGTCGAATGCAAGATCACAGACCCGGAGACCGGTGAAGAACTGGGCGATGAGGTGGACGGCGAATTCTGAGCGCGCGGCTATAATGTCATGAAGGGCTATTACAAGATTCCCGAGGCAACCGCCGCCGCGATCGACAGCGAGGGATTCCTGCACACAGGCGACCTTGCCCGCCGCACCAAGGAAGGGAACTACAAGATCACTGGCCGGATCAAGGACATGATCATTCGGGGCGGCGAGAATATCTATCCCAAGGAGATCGAGGAGTTCTTGTATACGCACGACAAGGTGAAGGACGTGCAGGTGATCGGCGTACCGGACGAGCAGTATGGAGAGCAAATCATGGCCTGAGTGATCGTCAAAGAAGGCGTGGACTGCTCTGAAGAAGAGCTGCGCGCGTTCTGCCTGGATCGGATGGCGAAGCACAAGTGCCCGAAGTATTTTGATTTTGTCAAAGAGTTTCCGATGAACGCGGCGGGCAAGATATTGAAATATCGGATGCGCGAGGCCGCGGTCGAAAAGCTGGGCCTGCAGAAGGCGGCCAAGATCGTCACGGCTTGATCACCACGACGTCGCAACCGCATGTGAATGGAGGTCCGGGAAGGATAATCCCCGGACCTCCATTTTCCCTTCGTGTCGCCCATGTAAGCGAGCGCTCTACCGCAGCTTCAGTTTTCGCTCGACCTCGATCACCTTTGCGGGACACATCTCTTGACAACAGAAACACGAAATGCACTTTCGCGTATCGATGACCGCCTTCAGGTCCACAATCTTGATGATCCGCTGTGGACAACTCTCCGCGCATTTTCCGCATCCCACACATCCGGAAAGCTGCACCACGGGCACCGGTTTGACGTGCGCATCCATCCACCGGCCCAGCGGTCCCTGCAGAAACTTCGGCGCGCGGCTCACAAAGTCCACCCGGCGCGTGGACTCCGGCAACGCAAACGGCGGCACACACGGCGAAACCGGATCGCCCACCAGCTCAATGCCCGCGACATCAATCAGCCCTCGGTCCAGCGCGGCCTTCACCATGATCGCCCGCTGCGGGTCCACGCCCATCAGCCCGCAGGCCACATAATCCTGTGCGAACACGTCCCGAGACGCCATGAGCAGTCCCGCTTCGCGCACGGCGCCGCCGCTCGGGCCGTTCCCTTCCATCGCCAGGATGCCGTCGATCACCGTCACGCTCGGATTCACCGTCAGGGCCAGCGCCACCAACATCTTGCCGAACCCCTCGTACGACGGGTTCTCAAAATGCTTTTGCGGCTTGAGCAGGCCGGGGATGGACCCGAACAGGTTCTTCACACCCAGGCTCACGGTCGTCATGCCGTGGGTCTTCATCTTCGCCAGGTTCACGATCAAGTCCGCGTCCACAACCGGTTGGATGATCTGGAACGACAGGTAGCTGGAACCCGGCGCAGCCTTCACTTCCATAGAGCTCACATCCTGGTTCAGCGTCACCACATCCGTCAATTCGTTCAGTCCACATGCCTTGTAGATCGCGTTCAGCATCGACACTTTATATGGACCGCCCGGACTGTCGGCCAGCACGATGTCCGTCACACCGCGCGCGCGAAACCATTCCGCCACCGCGCGAATCACGATTGGATGCGTCGTCACCGCTTGTTCCGGCTTCCTGCCGGTCAGCAGATTCGGCTTGAGCAGCACCTTCATGCCCGGCCTAACGTCGTTTTCGATGCCCAGAGCCGCGAAGTGCGCCTCAATCGCCTGGGCCACGCGCTGCTGGTCGTAATCGGCTACCTTGCGAATGGATACGATGGACATGGTTTGTTTGCCTCCATATTGTCAACTGATTATTGATTATTGATTCTTGCCTCGTGCGTCCACGCGGATCACACGCTCCAACCGGTCGTCGCGCATGCCGATCAGCTGATCCTGCAGGTTTACCGTGGTGCAGCAATGGTTGGGGATGATGCGCAACCGCTCGCCGACCAACAGCCGGTGCGGCCGCTCCGATTCCAGGAAAGCGTGCTCCTCATTGAGCTTGGTCAGCGACCAATCCGCGTGGCCCACAATGTGGCCATAGCCGGGCTTTCTGGCGCACAGGTCGGAGGACAAGGTCTTGCTGCCCGCATCGAGGATCGCATGGCGCTCATCCACAACGGCCACGACACTGGCATGCACCCGCAGCGCGCACTCGGCCTCGGTCATCATTTGATTGTTGTACATCAGGCTGGCGTCGCCGAAAATGTAGGTGCCCGCGCGGGCTTCGGTGATGCCCCGGAGCCGGTCCGGCTGCAGCGAAGAATAGCTGCTTCCGCCGGACAGTACGCGTACGTTGTGGCCGTCTTGCAGTAGCGTCTCGGCCGTCTGGACCAATTCGTCGCGCTCCCGTTCGGCCTCGCAGCGCAAGCCATCCAGGTCAGCGCAGCCCGAGAGCTGGCCGTTATAATACATCAGACCGACGACTTCGATGCCCGCGTATTCCTTCAGTTTGTGGGCAAACGCGCGCACCGGTTCGCCGGGCTTCAGCCCGCCGCGGTTCATGCCGCCGTCGATATCAATCAAAACAGAGATCCGCTGTCCCAGTCGCTGACCGAGATTGGACAAGCCGGCCGCGCCTTCAACGGAGTTGACGATTGTGGTGATGCGCGCGATCTCCAACAGGTCGCCAAGCCTGCGCAGCTTTGCGCCGCCGAGGATGGGATAGGCGATGAGGATGTCGTTCAGACCGCCTCCCGCCATAATTTCAGCCTCGGAGACCTTTGCCACCGTGATGCCCTCAGCGCCGAGCTGAAGTTGGCGCTGGGCGAAATACAGGCTCTTGTGGGTCTTGGTGTGCGGCCGGTGTGCGATGCCGTTTTTCGTCAGTCCGGACACCATGCGCTGAATGTTCTTGTCGGCTTGTGCGAGGTCCACTGTGACGTAGGGCGTGTTGCTGGCTTCAAACATGATTGATCCTCCGATGTTTTTTGTTTTGGCAGATGCGATATTATAGGCTGATTTACAGCGGTCTGTCAATCACGGGGTGATTGTGCGCGGATGGCAGGACGTGGTATACTATGTGCAGCAGACAAGCTGAAGGAGGGAAGATCATGCCGGATCCCATACGCATCGCCATCATCGGCGCGGGCACTTGGGGCGACACACACGCCGCGATATACCGCGAGCATCCGCTGGCGGACCCGGTCGCTGTTTGTGACATGAACCTGGAGCGCGCCAAGACCGTCGCCAGCAAGTACGGCATCCCGGCCGCATACGGATCCATAGCAGAACTCTTGGCTCATGGCGCGGATTTTGACGCGGTGTCCATCGTGACGCCGGACCATTTGCACGCGGATGCGGCGGTCGCCTGCGCTAAGGCGGGCAAACACATGTTGATCGAAAAGCCCATCGCGACCACGCGCGAGGACGTGCTGAGGATCGTCCGCGCGGCGCGGGCACATGATGTGCGCGTGATGGTCGACTTGCACAATCGCTGGAGCCCGCCGTTTGCCGAGGCCAAGCAACTGATCGATCGGGGCGAACTGGGCAAGATTCGCCATGGCTACTTTCGGCTGAACGACATCAAGTGGGTTGCGACGGACATGCTGCCCTGGTCTGCAGCGTCGTCCATACTCTGGTTTTTGGGTAGCCATAGCCTGGACACGCTGCGGTGGCTGTTCAACGACGAGATCGTGCGGGTGTACTCGGTCGCGACGCGGGGCGTGCTGGACAGCCTCGGCATCGAGGCGCCGGACACATATCAGACCACGCTGGAGTTTGGGAACGGCGCGACCGCGCAGATGGAAAACAGTTGGATCGCACCCAACGCCAACCTGAACATCAACGACATCAAGTGC
>JAVBTW010000340.1:0-6484 GCA_031555975.1 Eubacteriales bacterium | reverse complement strand
CGCTGCCCTTTACACCGCTGATCGCGCTGGATGCCGTGATGGTCACGCTGCCCGTACCCATGCCGGTGACCACGCCGCCTTGGGTCACGGTGGCAATGGAGGGGTTGCTGCTGGTCCAGTTCAGGTCCTGGCGGCTGGCTTTTTCCGGATTGATTTCGTAGGTCACGGCGGTGCGCTCACCCACGGTGAGGGCCTGTTTGTTGGCTGTGAGCTTTATGTCAGAGATCCACTGTCCGCTGGTGACGGTCAGGTTGTAGCCGCTGCGGATCTTTCGGTTGACCCAGCAGCCGATGCGCACCTTGCCCGCGCGCATGGCGGTAACCAGGCCGGTCTTCTCGTCCACCCTGGCGACGGACGGATTGCTGGACTTCCAGATCACGTCGGCGCGGGCAGTCATCGGCGACAGGACGCAGAACAGCTGCATTTGCTCGCCGTCCTTGATGCGGTTGGCCTCGGCCGCGATTTTGATCTTCGTGACCTTCGGGCGCTCCACGCTGAGCCTCGATTTGGCGCTCAGACCGTTGTCCAGCGTGGCGGTGATGGTGGCGGAGCCGTAGCCGACGGCCTCCACGACGCCCTTGCTGGTCACGGTGATGACGTCGGGATCACTGCTGGACCAGGTGACGGGGCCGCGAACGGCGGAGGCGTAGGCGGAAGTCATCAGGAACTTGGCGCGGTCCTTCGCGCCCAAGCGCAACACCTGGTACTTGCCGCTCAGCTTCAGCTTTCTCGGCACGGCGATCTTCTGGTATTTCGGGATCAGTTCACGGTATGCGCTCACGATCTGCGTTGGTGTGGGCTTGTCCGTGCTGCTGCCGAGCTTGACCATGGGCAGCTTCTGAACCAGGTTGACGCTGTTTTCATACAGCTTGAATTGGTTTTTGTATGTTACGGACGTGGTGGTCTCGCCGTCCACATAGTATTCGGTGCTGTCGCTGGTCCAGCGCTTGGTGAACCGGTTCGCGCTCTTGATCGTGCCGCTCTTGTAAACGAGCTGGGTGTAGCGCAGTTGACGCCTGCCGTTGGGGCTCTCGTTGCCGCCCGATTCAAACATCCAGAAATAGCCGTTTGCCGTTCGGTACAGCATCAGTTCCGCCTTTTTCAGTCCGTAGGCCGCGTGGATTTCCGTGCCCGTGGCCTTGATCACCTGGTTGTCCACGATGCACAGCACCTGTACGCGGATTTCGCTGTCGCCAGGATCCCGGTAACCGTACAGCAGTTCCGGTGTGCCGTCGCGATCCAAGTCCGCCAGAAAAAGGAAGCAGCGCATGTAGGTATCCGCCGGATTCGGCGTGGGCGAAGGCGAGGGAGACGGCGTTGGGGAAGCGGCCGGTGTCGCGCTCGGGTCAGCTGTCACATTCGGTGTGTCCGCCGGACCTGTTGTCGTCTGCGCGGGTGTGGGCGTGGGCGTGGTTTCGATTTGGTCCGCCTTGGTCATCACGGTCAAGTAGTCCTGATACAGCTTGACCCAGGCGGGCTGCGCCGCGGCCTGTGCAGAAGGGACAACAAACAGCAATGCCATGAGCATCGCTGTCATGATGATCAAACCGAAATGGAAACGCTTCATGCGCACCCCGTCGTATCTTGCAGAATTGGTACCTATTATGATACACAAATTTGCGAATAAGTTCAACATAAAAGGCAAAAAAATGGAATGTTTCAAAATTATTAACAATCCAGATTGCCCGTAACGCTTTCGTAGGGTTCATGTAACACTTTGCGGCGATAGGCAAACAGGACAACGCACATTGCCACTGGCCAGCCCACGCTGACCGCCATGTACACACCCCATTCACCGATCACCCGGACCAGCAGCAGCACACAGGCCAACCGTGCCAACAGTTCCACAAACCCACTGATCATCGGTGTTTTCGCGTCGCCCATGCCCTGCACCGCCGCGCGGTACATCACCAACAAACTCAGGAACGGCAAGCCGGCAAGTACCACATAGAGCTGCTTTTGCGCCACAGCAAGCACCGCTTCGGCGCCTTCGCCATCGATCATCAGCGCCATCAGAGGCCCTCCAGCAACCGCCAGCACCATGGCGATCAGCAGTGAGGAGACAATCATCATCCTTCGCGCCGCGCTGACACCCTCCTGGATGCGGTCCATGTGCCGTGCGCCTGCGTTCTGTGCCACAAACACCGCGACCGCACCCTCCATGCCATAGCTGACGATGCCCATCAGTTCTTGCAGTTTGTTGGGCAACGCCACGCCCGCCACAAAGACCGTGCCATAGCTGTTGATGACCGATTGCACCACCAGCCCGCCCAGCGAGGCCACCGCGTTGCGCACGGCGCCCGGCACGCCCAGCCGCAGCAGCTGAGCGGTTTCCGGTCCGTCGAGGCGCAGGTCTGTCCGTTTCGGCATACAATCCGGCCACTTGCGCAGCGCGTGTACACAACAGAGCACCGCAACTGCCTGCGCGATCAAGGTCGCAACCGCCACAGCGCCGACGCCCCAGCCTGTCAAGAGCACCAGTGCAATGTCCAATGCCACGTTGATGAGGGTGGAGATGACCATCGCGAAAACCGGCGTACGGCTGTCGCCGATGCTGCGCAGGGCATTGGCCGCCATGTTATACATCGCGGTCAGTAGCATGCCGCCGCCCATGATCTGCAGGTATCGCGCGGCATCGTCTAAGATGTCTTTGGGCGTTCCCTGCAGCACGAGCATGGGCCGCGCCAAAAACAGGCCCGCCGCGGACAGTGCGGCGCCGAACAAGAGCACGAGCACTGTGGTCGCGCCCGCAGCCCGCCGGAAAGCGCTTCGGTCCCCTGCGCCAAACCGCTGCGCCAGGCGCGTTCCGAAACCCTGTGTCAATCCGAGGACGATGTGGAACAGCAGGAGATACGTGAACCCAGTCGCGCCAATCGCCGCGAACGCGCGGACCCCAATCAGCCGGCCAACGACGGCACCGTCGGCCACGGAATACAGCATTTGAAAGACATTGCCGGCCATCATCGGCAGCGCGAACCGCACCAGCAGCTGTCCTGGGCGGCCTGTCGTCATGTCATCTGTGTGCGCCATGAATCGCATCCTCCTTCATTTGGGCATACAAACCGCGCACGATCCGCGCTGTCCCCTCGCGGCCGTGCGTGTGAAGTGGATGCAAGCGGGCATGGGACAGTGGCTAGCTGTCCCGGCCCACGCCCGCTAATCGGATGCGCATGGGCATGTCCTCCATCTTGAGAGAATGCTGGAGACATTATACCATATCAGTTGATGCTTGTCACGGATGAAAAAAGAGGATACAATGGGCAGGAACCGTAGTGAATAGGAGCGTATGTGATATGAACCTCAATCACCTGCTGAAAACCCAGTCGGTCCCCCTTCCAGAGGACATTCTCAAGCGCAAGTGGGCTGGCGATTTTGACGGCTGCCTTGCGGCCATCGACGCGCGCCTTGAAAGGGACATCACGCCCCTGCTGCGGGACCGGCTCACGTTGGAGCGCGCGCTGATCACGCGGCTGCCAGTGCAGTATCCCTACACCAAAATGGAGGCATTGGCCGCCATTCGTGAACGGATCCCGGGCTTCACGGAGGCGGAGTTCGATCAGGTGGACCGCGATGGCGGCATGGATTTTATCTATGTGCATGGCGAACCGCGCTATTTTGAGAGCGTGGCGTCCACGATTCTGGATTGGGACCGGAAATACCTCGCGCTGTCCGGCAGCGATGCCAGCGGAGAACGGCCCATCCATGATCAGGCCATTGCCGAGCTGAAACTGAAAGGGACGCTGGGTTACCGCGTACGGATGAAGGTCTCCTACCGCGTTAACGACGAGGCGTTTGTCCCCGGCGAAACCTACCGCGTACACCTGCCAGTGCCCAAGCCCTGCGCCCAACAATCAAACATTCGGATCACCGCCGAGCGCGACGGCTATATCGCGCCCGAATCCGCGCCTCAGCGCACGGTGTATTATGAGCGCAACCTGGCAGAAAACCGGCCGTTTACGGTGGAATATGCCTATGACAGCCGCATCCATTACATCGATCCCATTGCGCGGCCCGACATCGTGACCCCGCTGTACCCGGGCGTGCCGCAGCCCACGGCGGAGGACCTGAAAGAGCTGTGGCCCCATCTCCAGTTCACGCCCTGCCTGGTGGAACTGGCCAAGGTAATCAGGGGCGAGCTGACCGACAAGATCCTCATCGCCCGCGCGTGTTATGATTATGTCACCACCCATGTGACTTACGCATACCTGCGCGACTATGTGCTGATTGACTGCATGACGGACTACATGGCCCTTGGACTGCGCGGCGATTGCGGCGCCCAGACGCTGTTGTTTATGGGGCTGTGCCGGTTGAACGGCATTCCCGCCCGCTGGCAGAGCGGCACCAACGCCCGCCCAGACTCGACCGGTTCGCACGACTGGTGTCAGTTTTACGTGGAACCCTATGGCTGGCTGTTGGCCGATCCCTCTGTCGGCGGCGGCGCGTGGCATGCGGGTCAGAAGGAGCGCTGGCATTTCTACTTTGGGAACCTGGATCCCTTCCGCATGATCGCCAACGACCGCTATATGGCCGACTTCGACCCGCCAAGCAGACTGCTGAGGGGAGACCCATACGACAATCAGAGCGGTGAGTGCGAAATGGGCGGAAGGACCCTCGGAACGGAAGAGCGAACCGTGGAGCGGGCGCTGATGCTGCAGAGGCTGGGCTGACACAGGGAAAGCCATGATCAAGCCTTTTCGGTTTTATAATCGTACAACAAAGAGTCACCGTCCTCCACGCAGTCATCCCGGGCGCAGCGAAGGATATTCCTCTGTCATTTGGTCAGAAGAAGATCCTTCGCTGCGCCCGGGATGACTGCGTTTCTGCTGTATTACAGCGGCAGTTCCTCCGCCACCACATCTTCGCCCAGCGGCGCATGGCCTTCGTCGCCCGCGTTTCTCCTCACCAGCGACTTTGTCTTCCACGTGCCCTTTCGATACCACCAATACGTTACCGCCGCGCCCGTGACCCAGCACACCAGCAGGGAGATATACAGCGCGTCCGGGCTGCCGTTGGGCCATTGCTCGCTCCGCGTCAGGAACGCCAGCAGGTAGGCTGCCGGAATGCGTATCAGTACGTTTACGGCCAGGCTGATCCACATGGACGGCATGGTGTCGCCCGCACCGCGCATGATGCCCGAATACACCTGCCAGAACGCGATTCCGATGTACCCGAGCGCGAGAATGCGGAACGCGCGCGTGCCCAGCTCCAGGATCAGCTCCGTCTGCGTGAACCAGCCCACCATGTACCGCCCAAAGAAAATCAGGCACAGCGACAACGTCGCCGACACGATGAACGCCAGCAGCATGCCGTCCTTGGAGCCCTTTTCCACCCGGTCCATTCGGCCCGCGCCGACGTTCTGGCCCACAAACGTGGCCACAGCCATGCCGAAGGTGAAGTTGGGCAGCATCGCGAACCCGTCCACGCGCATGACGGCCATCGCGGTGGTCACCACGGTCGGGCCCATCAGGTTCTGCAGGTTCTGCACCAGCAACATGGAGATCGACATGATGCCCTGAGTCACGCCCGCGGGCATGCCCAGCCGCATCAGCTCTTTGCACAGCGCGCCGTTGATGCGAAGGTTACTTTTATCCAGTTGCACGACGTCGCGCATCTGGAACAGCCGCGCCACGCACAGCACGGCAGAAACCGCCTGCGAGAGGATCGTGGCCCACGCCGCGCCCGCGACGCCCATGCCCAGCCCCATCACAAACCAGATGTCCAGGCCGATGTTCAGCACCACCGCAACCAGCAAAAACAGCAGCGGGAACACCGAGTCGCCCAGCCCGCGCAGGATGCCCGACACGATGTTGTACAGCGCGCTGGCGATCAGCCCGATCATGCAGATGACCAGGTAATCGCGCGCCATGTCGTATAGTTCGACGGGCGTGTTGATGACATTGAGCAGCCATGGCGTCGCCAGAATGCCGATGGTCGTGAAGAGGGCGGACGCGATCACGATCAGCACCAGCGAAGTGCCCACCGTGGCCGACAGCTTTTCCTTCTCCTTCGCGCCGAAATACTGGGCCACCATGATGCCCGCGCCCGTGGCGATGGCCATGAACAGCACCAGCAGCAGATTGATGATCGGCATGGTCAACCCCACTGCGCCTAGCGCGTTGTCGCCCACCGCGTTGGAGACGATGATGGAGTCAGCGGTGGAGTATAATTGCTGGGCGATGTTGCCAATCAGCAGCGGAATCGAGAACTTGAGCAGGTTGTTCATCGGCTTTCCGACGGTCATGTCCTGCGCGCCGAAAAGGGACTTGAAGGATTGCATGTGGATCACCTTCCTAAACGCATGATGGGGGAGGCGGGTGTCGCCGTATGTGCGGTCATCCTGAGTGCAGCGAAGGATATTCTCAAAATAAGAAGAAGATACTTCGCAGCGCTCACAATGACCGTACGCATCGGAAGGGAAGAGCAATCGCCTTACACCCGCGGAAGGTGATAACCCCCCAAGCAGAACAACAAAACCCAGTTCGGG
>JAVBTW010000228.1:0-8441 GCA_031555975.1 Eubacteriales bacterium | reverse complement strand
GGCCATCAACGGCGCGCAGGGCAAGGAATGGCTGGACGGCACCGACTACAAGTTGGCCGACGACGGCTACTCCATCCGCATTCCGTATGCGAAGGTCACTGAGTAGTCAAGCCATTAAGTCATATTGAACAACGGTGGGCGGCCGCAAGGCCGCCCACTTGGCAGATCATGAGGTCGGACGGATGGGCAAACACGCCCTCGCACTTGCGTACGCGATGCGGTGGGCTAGGTAAGCACTGAACAATTCGATCACCGTCTGACGGCTGAATATCCGCCCGTGTGCGCCTGCAAAAACACTCGACGTAGCGCTGCTACACCTTCGGTTTCTGCAAGCACACCTGGACGCAAATTCAGCTCGCCAGCCAGTCACCGAATTGATCAGCGCAAATCTAGGTGAGGTTCACGGACCTGCTGCCCGCCATCCGTCGCAAATAAACCAATAGGCGCGGTGATGACATGGACAATCAAGACACCCCTTTGCTGCTCGAAATGAAGGACATCGAGAAGCAGTTTCCCGGCGTCAAGGCGCTGGACCGCGCGCAGTTGTCGCTTCGCGCGGGTACGGTGCATGCGCTGATGGGCGAAAACGGCGCGGGCAAGTCCACGCTGATGAAATGCCTGTTCGGCATCTACAAAAAGGATGCGGGTACGATCACGATGGACGGCCAACCCATCAATTTCAGCGGTCCCCGCGATGCGCTGGACAATGGCGTGGCGATGGTGCATCAAGAGTTGAACCAGGTGCTGCGCAGAAATGTGATGGAAAATATGTGGCTTGGCCGGTTCCCAACGACTGGCCCCCTGGTGAATCAGCGCAAGATGTACCAGGACACGAAGCGCATCTTTGACGAACTGGAAATTGACGTCGACCCGCGCAAGATGATCGGGGATCTTTCCGTTTCGCGGCGGCAAATGGTCGAAATCGCCAAGGCCGTCAGCTATGACGCCAAGATCCTGGTGCTGGACGAACCCACGTCGTCTCTGACCGAAAACGAGGTCGACCATTTGTTCCGCATTATGAAAAAACTGACCGCATCCGGCGTTGGCATCATCTACATCTCGCACAAGATGGACGAGATTCTGCGCATCTCGGACGAGGTCACCATCATGCGCGACGGCCAGTGGATCGCCACGCGTGAGGCGCAAGGCCTTTCGACCGACGAGATCATCCGGCTGATGGTGAATCGGGACATGCACAACCGCTTTCCGCCCAAGACCAACGTGCCGGGCGATGTGCTGTTCAGCGCGGAAAACATCAGCGGCAAGTATGAGCCGGCATGCAAGGGTGTGAGCTTTGAGTTGCGTGCGGGAGAGGTGCTGGGCGTTGCCGGACTGGTCGGTTCCAGGCGCACGGAGCTGCTGTCCACGCTGTTTGGCGTGAACACGCGCGGCGGCGGCGAGCTGACCCTGCGCGGCCAGCGGATCGAAAACCGGACGCCCGAACAGGCGATGCGAAACGGCTTTGCCTACCTCACCGAGGAGCGGCGCGCCACGGGCATCTTTCCCCAGATGTCCATCACGTTCAACTCGATCATCGCCAATGTGCGGACCTATGGCAAGTTCCTGCTTTCGAGCGGCAAGATGAGCAAGGACACCGATTGGGTCATCGACGCCATCAAAGTCAAGACGCCCAGCCGGCGCACACACATCAAGTCGCTGTCGGGTGGCAACCAGCAAAAGGTCATCATCGGCCGCTGGCTGCTGACCGAGCCCGAGATCCTGCTGCTGGACGAACCGACAAGAGGCATCGATGTCGGCGCGAAATATGAGATCTACCAGCTCATTTTGGACCTGGCGCAGCAGGGCAAGGGCGTGATGATGGTGTCCAGCGAGATGCCGGAATTGTTGGGCATCTGCGACCGGATACTGGTCATGTCGAACGGCAGGCTGGCGGGCATTGTAGAGCGCGGCAAGGACTTTGGCCATGTTCAAGGCGAGCAGGAGACGATCATGCGGCTGGCGGCGCAGTATGTGTAGATAAGTACGATGTCAGGGGTTGAATTGACACATGGAGAACACGAAAAAAATCGGCGGTCGCAGCGCAATGGAAATATTTCTCGACTACGCGCTGTATTTTATTCTGCTGGGCATTCTGGTCACGGTGTGTATCATCAGGCCGGATTTTTTGAAGCTGGATAACCTCATCAACATCGTCAAACAGGCATCCACAAAGGGCATACTGGCTCTGGGTTGCGCCGGGCTGATTGTACTGGCGGGCACAGACCTGTCCATCGGCCGCGTGTTGGGTCTGTCGGCGGCGGTTACCGCATCGCTGGTGCAGAAAGTCAGCTACTCGTCCCGCTATTTCCAGGGCATGACCGAGCAGTTGCCGCTCATCGTGCCGCTGCTCGCGGCGATCGTCATCGCCGTTGCATTCAGCCTGATCAACGGATTTGGCGTCAGCAAGCTGCATCTGCACGCGTTCATCATCACGTTGGGCACACAGTTGATCGCGTTTGGCGCGAACTGCATGTTCATCGAGGCGCAGCCCTCGGGAACAGCCCAGGCGTTGTCGACCTTCGACCGCAACTTCCTGAACCGCGCGGCCGGCAATCTGATGCTGTTCAACAACACTGTCAAGATCCCGTGGGTCGTGATCTATTTCCTGGGTCTGGCGGTCATTATGTGGTTTGTGTGGAACAAGACGCGGCTGGGCAAGAACATGTTCGCGGTTGGCGGCAATGAAGAGGCCGCGGCGGTCAGCGGCGTGAACGTCGCCAAGACGATCATGCTGGTTTATCTGGTGGCAGGTGTGCTGTACGGCATCGCAGCGTTCCTGGAGACCGCGCGCATCACCTCCGTCGGCGCGAATACAGGCATCAACTACGAGCTGGACGCGATCTCAGCCTGCGTCATCGGCGGCGTCAGTTTCTCCGGCGGCGTCGGTACGATCCAGGGCGTGGTCATCGGCTCTATCATATTGCAGGCCATCAACTACAGCCTGTTCTTTCTGGGCGTCAACCCCTATTTGCAGTACATCATCCGCGGTCTGATCATCATACTGGCCGTTGCGATTGACGTGCGCAAGTATCTGGCGAAGAAATGATGGGCGGGCAAGGAGAAAAGAGGCGGCCGGGACGGTACCGGCTGTATGACAAGATCCCGCTGACCCTGAAGGCGATGGACCGGATCATCGTCTGCATCGTGGCGGCGATCGCGCTGGTGTTGGTGATCGGACTGTTTGTGTGGCGGTAAGGGAAGTATTCTGACATGCCCCCATATTGACATCCTTCGCTGCCGCTCAGGATGGCACGGTTGATAGAACGATGCGGCGTTCTTGCAAGCAAGTCCGCCGCTACGCCTTGCATAGCTTGACATTTTCTGTGCCATGCTCTATAATGTCAGCATTGCGAGGATGGGGGAATATGGGTCCCGAACGCGCCGCGGAGAGAGCTGCCGGCCGGTGCAAGGCAGCGGGCGTGGTGGACCATGGCTCGCCCCCGGAGCGGAACGGCTTGCCCCCGATAGCGGGCTTTTGAGCGGGTCTTTCTGCCGTATGGGCATGGAAGGCCAACGAGAGTGGTACCGCGCGCCTTGCGCCTCTTGAATGAGTGCGCAAGGCTTTATTTTTGGAAGGAGAGTTCACCATGAGTCACCGCGAGATTCCTGCCTACACACCGTTATCCATCGAAAAAAAGTGGCAGCGCCACTGGGACGATCAGGGCACATTCTGCGCCAGGGAAGAGCCAAACAAGCCCAAGTTTTATGGGCTGATTGAGTTCCCCTACCCGTCGGCGGCGGGCCTTCATGTGGGTCATCCACGGTCAAACACCGCCATGGACATCATCGCCCGCAAGCGGCGCTGTGAGGGCTACAGCGTGTTGTTTCCCATCGGCTATGACGCGTTCGGACTGCCGACGGAGAACTTCGCCATCAAAAACCACATCCATCCGGCCATCGTGACCAAGAACAACATCGACCGGTTCCGGGCACAGCTGAAAATGCTGGGCTTCTCGTTCGATTACAGCCGTGAGGTGAACACGACCGACCCCAAGTACTACAAATGGACCCAGTGGATATTCCTGAAACTGTTTGAGCATGGCCTTGCCTACAAGATGGAGATGCCCATCAACTGGTGCACCAGTTGCAAGGTGGGCCTGGCCAACGAAGAGGTCGTGGGTGGCAATTGCGAGCGCTGCGGCAGCGAGGTCGTGCGCCGTGTCAAGAGCCAGTGGATGCTCAGGATCACGGACTATGCCCAAAAACTGCTGGACGGGCTGGACGAGGTGGACTTTATCGACCGCGTCAAGGCCCAGCAACGCAATTGGATCGGGCGCAGCGAAGGCGCGGAGGTCGATTTCACGCTGTCAACCGGCGAAAAGCTGCGCGTTTTCACCACCCGCCCGGACACGCTGTTCGGCGCGACTTATATGGTCATGTCGCCCGAGCATCCGCTGATAGAGGCGCGGAAGGACGAGATCAAGAACCACGCGGAGATCGCGGACTATCGCGACCAGGCTGCCAAGAAATCGGACTTTGAGCGCACAGAGCTGGCAAAAGACAAGACCGGCGTGGCCATCGAGGGCATCACGGCCACCAATCCGGTCACCGGAAAACCCATCCCTGTGTGGGTCTCGGACTACGTGCTGATGGGCTACGGCACCGGCGCGATCATGGCGGTGCCGGGTCACGATGAGCGCGATTGGGCGTTTGCGACGAAGTTCGGCCTGCCGATCATTGAAGTGGTCGCGGGCGGCGACATCGACAAGGAGGCCTTTACGGATATCCAGGACGGCGTTATGGTCAACTCTGGTTTTCTGGATGGGATGAACGTGGCGGAAGCCAAGAAAACCATCATCGATTGGCTCGTTTCCCAGGGCTTGGGTGAGCGCAAGGTGAACTTTAAGCTGCGCGACTGGGTGTTCAGCCGCCAGCGCTACTGGGGCGAGCCGATTCCGCTGGTTCATTGCGAGCAGTGCGGTTGGGTGGCGTTGCCGGAATCCGAACTGCCATTGACGCTGCCTGAGGTGCAGACTTATGAACCCGGCCCCGACGGCGAATCGCCCCTGGCCACGATGACGGACTGGATCACCACCACCTGCCCCAAGTGCGGCGGACTCGCTCAGCGCGAGACGGACACCATGCCCCAGTGGGCCGGGTCCAGCTGGTATTTCCTGCGCTATGCCGATCCGAACAATGATCAGGCATTGGCGTCGCCTGAGGCGCTGTCCTACTGGACGCCCGTGGACTGGTACAACGGCGGCATGGAGCACACCACGCTGCACTTGCTGTACTCCCGGTTCTGGCACCGGTTCTTGTACGATATCGGCGTGGTGCCCACCAAGGAGCCGTACATGAAGCGCACTTCCCATGGCATGATCTTGGGCTCCGACAACGAAAAGATGTCCAAATCCCGCGGCAATGTGGTCAACCCGGACGACGTGGTGAACGAGCTGGGCGCGGATTCGTTCCGCATGTATGAGATGTTCATGGGCGCGTTTGACCAGGCGATCCCGTGGAATACGGACGGCGCGCGCGGCTGCAAGCGATTCCTGGACCGCGTCTGGCGGCTGATGGAGATGGTCACAGACAGCGACAAGATCAGCAGCGACATGGCGTTCGATGTGCACACCGCCATCAAGAAGGTCACCGAGGACATCGAAAAGATGAAGTTCAACACCGCCATCGCGCAGCTGATGACGCTGGTCAACCAGTTCTATCAGAAGGGCAGTGTGACGCGCGGCGAACTCTGTGTGCTGCTGCAGTTGCTCAATCCGATTGCGCCGCATGTCACCGAGGAGATGAATGCGCTGTGCGGGTTTGGCGGCGAGCTGTTCTACCGACAGTGGCCCAAGTGGGACGAACGGGCGCTGGTGAAGAGCGAAGTCGAGGTGGCGGTGCAGGTCAACGGCAAAGTGCGCGGCCGGATCATGGTGGCGAGCGACCTGACAAAGGAAGGCGCGGAAGCCTACTTTGCAGAAAGCGCGGACGTGCTGAAGATCCTGGACGGTAAGCCCGTCAAGAAGCTGGTTTATGTGCCGGGCAGATTGGTGAATATCGTGGTGTAGCTAGCTTCAGGTCGTGCAAGCGCAAAGGGGTCCCAAGCATCCAGTGTTTGTTGAAGGAGTATCCGCCGGTGAACGATATCCTCAAACTGAAACTGTCCCAGTTGCCCGATTCGCCGGGTTGTTACCTGATGAAATCGGGCAGCGAGATCATCTATGTCGGCAAGGCGAAAAACCTGAAGAACCGTGTGCGCCAGTATTTTCATTCGCCCAAGGGCCACACCACGAAGGTGCAGGCCATGGTGGATAAGATTGATGATTTTGAGATCGTGCTGGTGGACAAGGAACTCGAAGCGCTGATCCTGGAAAACAACCTGATCAAGCGGCACAAACCCTACTACAATATCCTGCTCAAGGACGACAAGCAATATCCGTATCTCGCCATCGACATGGCGGAAGATTATCCCCGCATTCAGTTCAAGCGCAAGCCGGAGCACAACGGGCTGAAATACTTCGGGCCGTATCTGAACGTGATGGCAGTGCACGAGGTGCTGGATGTGTGCCGGATGGTGTTCCCGATCAGGGTTTGCGCGGGCGTACTGAAGCCGGATCCAAAGAACCGGCCTTGTGTGCACCATCAGATTGGGCAGTGCCTTGCGCCGTGCACGGGCGCGGTTTCGGTGAAGGACTATCACGCGCTGCTAAAGCAGGCGATGGAGTTTCTGGCGGGCAAGACGGAACCCATCTTGATCCAGCTCAAACAGCAGATGGCCGAGGCCGCGGCCGCAATGAACTATGAGCGGGCCGCCGTCTATCGTGACCGCATTCGCGCAGTGGAGCGCGTGATCCAGAAGCAGAAGGCGCTGCTTGTGGGCGGTGGGGATCAGGACGTGATTGTCACGGTGCCGGAAGGCGTGGACGCGCTGGTCCAGCTGATGATTGTCAGGGACGGCAAGCTGATCGGATCGGAACAGTTTGTCATGGAGCGCGCGGGGGACGAGCCCGCATCCAGTGTGCTCACTTCGTTCCTGTTGCAGCGTTACGCGGACCAAGTGGACATCCCGCGCGACGTGCTGCTGAACGCGGTGCCGGAGGACGCGGATGCGCTGGCGCAGATCCTCATGGAAGCGCGCGGTGCAAAGGTGGAGCTGTCCATGCCCCAGCGCGGCGACAAGCGAAAGCTGGTGGACATGGCCGTCCTCAACGCGCAAGACATGGCGCAGAAGCGCGCGAAAAAGCTGGAACGCAGCTACAGCCGCACTCAGGGCGCGCTGGTCGAGCTGGCCAATGTGCTGGGCCTTTCGGAACCGCCGCGCCGCATCGAGGGTTACGATATCAGCAACACCCAGGGCGACCAATCGGTGGGTGCGATGGTGGTACAAATTGACGGGCTGGCCGCGCCGAAGGAGTATCGCATTTTCAAGATCAAAACCGTGCAAGGTGCGGACGACTATGCGTCACACTATGAGGTGATGACCAGGCGGCTGAGGCACGGCAGGGAAGAGGCGGCTGCGGGACTCGGCGGATCGGGCAAGTTTACGGATTTTCCAGACCTGATCCTGATTGATGGCGGCAAGGGCCAGCTCAACGAGGCCATGCGCGCCATGCATGATCAGGGATTCGATATCCCCATGTTCGCGCTGGCGGAGCGGATTGATGAAATATTCGTCCCGGATCGGGCGGAGAGCATCTATCTGGATAGACATTCGGAGGCGCTGCATCTGGTGCAGCGGCTCAGGGACGAGGCGCACCGGTTCGGCATCACACATCACAGGAAGCTGAGGGCCAAGAAGTCCATCGCTTCGTCGCTGGACGGCATCGAAGGCATAGGACCGGTGAAGAAAAAGGCGCTGCTGAAAGCGTTCAAGACCATCGAATCGTTGAAAAGCGCCACAGAGGAAGAACTGGCTTCCGCAGAAGGGATTGGACCGGTGCTGGCAAAGACTGTGTACGAGTATTTTCACAAGGAGGAGACATAAACCATGGCCAATGAAATCATGAATACCCTGATCGATTCCTGGCAGGACGAGATCTTCCGGAAGCTCAAAACCTGGATTGCCATCGAATCCGTCGCGGCGCCGAAGTCCGCGCCCAATGCGCCCTTTGGTGACAACGTGCGCAAATCGCTCGATCTGTTCCTGCAGGACGCCTCGGAGATGGGCTTTGAGACGCTCGATCTGGATGGATTTTGCGGCCATGCGCAGTATGGGCAGGGTGAAAAGACCATGGGCATCCTGGGGCACTTGGACATCGTGCCGCTGGGCGATGGCTGGACGCACGATCCGCTGGGCGCGGAGATCGACGGCGGCCGTGTGTTCGGGCGCGGCGTGGCCGACGACAAGGGACCGCTGCTGGGCGCGCTGTATGCGCTGCGCGCGGTGAAGGCGTCGGGGCTGCCGATGAAACACGCCGTGCGCGTCATTGCGGGCTGCGACGAGGAGACCGGCATGACCGACATGGCGCACTACAAGGCCACGGTTTCCGTGCCGGACTATG
>JAVBTW010000188.1:0-4077 GCA_031555975.1 Eubacteriales bacterium | reverse complement strand
GGCCGTTAAAGCCCTCCTCGATCACGTCGTAGCCATCGCCCAGCAGTTTTGCCATCGCCCTCGGCCAGCGCACATCCACGTCGTACCGCCCGCCGGCGGGTGCGTATCCCCAGGTGTTTGAGTCGCCAAAGCACAGCACTGTCTTGCTCATGCGGGTCTGTCCTCCTCGATTGAGTAGATGAATTCATTATACTATGGTATACTGGATTGTGCAATTGATGTATTGCGGGAGGCGAAGCCATTGACCCATTATCCGTCCCCATTTCTGTCCCGCATGCGGACCCTGTTGGGCGATGAGTATGACGCGTTTTGCGCGGCGATGGACAGGGCGCCGGAGCGGGGACTGCGATTGAACCCGCTGCGGGCATTTGACGCGTCCGCAGAAACGGTCCCCTGGGAGCCGAATGGGCGGTATGTCTCCATCGACCTGCGCCCGGGCCAGGATCTTTCCCACTTTTCCGGCGCGTATTACATGCAGGACCCCAGCGCCATGGCGCCCGCGCGGGTGTTGGACGCCCAACCGGGCGAGCTGGTGCTGGATCTGTGCGCCGCGCCGGGCGGCAAGTCCGGTCAGATCGCGGTGGCGCTGCAGGGTCGCGGTGTGCTGGTGAGCAACGAACCGGACGCGGCCCGCGCTAAGGCACTGTCGAGCAACCTGGAGAGGCTGGGCGTGCCGAATGCACTCGTGGTTTCGGCCTATCCGGATGCGCTGGCCCGCCACTGGCCTGCGGCATTCGACGCAGTCTTGGTGGACGCGCCTTGCAGTGGCGAAGGCATGTTTCGAAAAGACGCCGCCGCCCGCGCCGAGTGGAGCGAATCGTCTCCGGCGGGCTGCGCCCAAAGGCAGTCGCAGATCCTGGCCGAGGCCGCGAAAATGCTCCGCCCCGGCGGGCGTCTGGTGTATTCGACCTGCACGTTTAACCAAGCCGAAAATGAAGGGGTCATTGGGGATTTTTTGGAGAGACATGGAATGTTTGCACCGGTGAATTTCGCGCTGGACGGCGTCGGGCAGTCAAAGGAGGGCATGCTTCGACTCTGGCCGCACAAGCTGCGCGGTGAGGGGCATTTCGTGGCAATGGTGAGGAAGGCGGATGCGGAAACACCCACCGCCCCGCAACTGGACTCACTCCGCTCAAAGGGGGCAGGGGACCGCGCAAGCGGCGGTGGGTTTCCGCAGCCAGATCCTCTGTGCGCGCAACTTCAAGACACCCTCCCCGGGTCCTGGCCCAACCTGATCGAAGGTTGGACCCTCGAGCTCTTCGGCGACATCCTGTGCGCGTTGCCGCCTCGCCTGCCCGCAACAAGCGGTTTAAAAACCTTGCGGACAGGTCTGCAGCTCTGCCGCGTGGGCAAGGGCTATGTGAAGCCCGATCACGCGCTGGCCATGGCGCTGCGCCCGGGTCAGTCGGACCGGACGCTGGACCTCGACGAGGCCGCCGCCCGCCGTTTTGCCCGGGGTGAAGAAGTGCCCTGCGAAGCATCGCTCGCAGGCTGGACGCTGGTGACCCACAACAGCCTCCCCATCGGTTGGGGCAAGGCGGTGCAAGGCACGTTAAAAAACCACATCCCCAAGGGGATCAGGATGGTTTGAGCGTTCCGCCATACCAGAGTGTGTTTCTCAACTCCGTATGTGCATGATTCCGCGCCTTTTCCGCTTAATTTGACGAAAAGTGCTTGAATCCTGCACTTTCTCCCATTTCGAAACACATTCCATGGTCCTTTTTTACTCCACAAACACCGCGGAATACCAATTCTGCTGCTCCGCCTCAGGATCGCCCAGCGTCTCAATGGGCAGACCCATCCGGCGCACCGTTTTGAACACATCGATGCCCACGCTGTGAAACGCGGGCCGCGCCTTCTTGACATTGCGGCAGTCCTGGCAGTCCACAGCCGCACACACTTTGCACAGTCCGCAGTCGCTGAGCGAAAACGCAAAATAATGTCCGTTGGCGAAAGCGCGGCCCTCAACGGCCAGCGAGATCTTCTGGCTCAGTGCCTTGTCGTGGGTGTGCACGATCACGCCCCAGGAAAACCGCTCAAACATCGCGCGGTACTGTGCCAGCGTCGGAGTTCCGGGCCGGGACGGGCAGGTGTGGTTCTTGCCCCAGTCGGCGCAGCCATACATGCATTTGAGTAGCGTCCTGGAATCAAATGCGATCTGTTCAATCAAAAATGGCACCGCGTCTGCGGCGCCCATCTCAAGGGCCATATCAATGTAGGGTTGGGCATCCATGGAAATGGCTACCTCCGGCTGAATAGTTTTTGGAATTTGGATCGCGTGTCCCGCTCCTGTACCGCCATGGCGCTTAGGTAGGCGGTTTGATACTGGATGTCGTCGGGACGCTGCTTGGCGGCGATGCCGAAATACAATTTTGCCTTTTCCAACTCGCCCAGCCGAAACAACACTGCGCCAAACAGATAGTTCCACTCCGCCGTGCGCGAAGCGATGCGCATCAATGCCTGACGCGCGGCGGGCAGTTGATTCAGGTCCATCAGACGCCGCACGTCTGAGAATTGGTCGGATACCGGCGTGATTTCATCCACGCTCGTGCCCCGCGCGCAGCAGGCCAGCGCGTCCTCATACGCGATGTTGATCTGCACCATCTTGCTTTCGGCCCACAGACGCTCCGGCCCATCGGGGAACCGGTCAGGATGCCAACGGCGCGCCATCTCGCGATGCGCGGTACGGATCTGACGCTCGGTCGCGTCTTTTTCGATGCCCAGCACATCGTAGGCAGTCGCCATCAACCATTCCCTCCTTTGCCGACACGGTATATGATATGCAGTCAGTATATCATCTTGCCAATCAGTTGTCCATAAATTCAAGCAAAAGCTTCCTGCACCTGGTTGTGAATAATTTGTGACAAAAACCAGACGAATCAGTCACAAAAATGAAATCAACACAACATGTGGTATTCGATAGACAATTAACCTTGCGAAGGGTACAATATACAGGAATGGGGATTTTCGCCATTCTTTGACTGAATACGACAAGAGGACGGTACCGATATCGTGCAGGCGGGCAGAACACAGCAGCGAAAGATGTCGCCCAGACAGAAGGCCAACCGCACAGTTGTGCGTTGGCTTCTGGTTTGTTTCCCCGTAGGGCTGATCATGATGTGGAGCGACAACTGCCGCTGGCGGCGCATGACGAAGACGGCCGTGTCAATGGCCATTGTGCTGTTCATCGTGGCGCTGGCGCTGCCCTTGACCCGCGCACCCCAACCCAGGGCCGGCGGCATCCAATATGTATCGACCGAAGGCGCCGCTGATCCGATGGGCCCAACCATCAACCCCGATGCGGAGCACTATGAAGCCTACGTGCCAAAGTATGTGCCTCAGGCCATCACGATCGCCGAACCGACCCCTACGCCCGTGCCCTACTATGTCTACTGCAATGATGGCGGCAACTACTACCACAAAAAGAGCTGCAAGGTTGTCAAGAGCGCGACGCCCAAGGTCACCCTGATCCAGGCGGTCAACGCCGGTTTCAAACGTTGCAAGACCTGCCAACCTCCGTCCTTGCAGGACATTTACGGGGACACGTTGGACTGAGCGTACACCCTGAGGAACGCGAAAACGATATGGCCGCAGGCTCGATCCGAGCCTGCGGCCGCCATTTGCACCCAATCCGTTTCGGTCTCAGTTCGCCGGTGTCGCCGCTGCCTGCGTGGCCGCGTCCAGTTTGCCGGTCAGTTCCTCGATCTGCTTTTGTAGTTCGGCCTTTTCTGCCTCGAAGCCCGCGTTCAGTTCGGTTTCCTTGTCCTGTACGGACTTGGCGATCGCGCTGGCGTTTTCCTTGGTCAAGTCGTCCAACGCCTTCGCGTGGTCCGCTGTCAGCTTGTCGATCTGTGCCTGCAGATCCGCCTTGGTTTGGTCGAACTCGGCAGCCTTTTCGCTGATTGCAGTCGTCAGTTCCGCGTCCTTGGCAGCCAGCGCGTCGGTGGCTTCCTTGGCCTTGGCTTCGGCGTCCGCAACCAGTTTGTCGGCATCAGCCTTGGCGGCAGCGGCCTCATCCTGGACCTTCTTTAGTTCTTCGGCCGCGGCGGTCTGCGCTTCCTGGACCTTGGCTTCAAC
>JAVBTW010000292.1:0-12563 GCA_031555975.1 Eubacteriales bacterium | reverse complement strand
TATTTTAAGCAAGGTGAGCACCTCAAAGCTTTTCTTTTAGTGTGCGGCGGCAGCCTCCAGCTGGCGCTCGCGCAGTTCGACCAGCCGCGGTCGGTTGTAGCGCTGGATCAGCACGAAGGGCAGGTTGCACAGGCAGTACAGCGCAGCCGCGATGACGCCGGGATAACCCTCCATGAAGATCATGTAGATCGGACTGAGCAGCATCAGCATGTAGTGGACCAGCTCAGCCACGCAGGTTTCTCGGATCAAGCCTTCGAGATAGTCCGGGTCCCGGAACACGACGATCTTTTTTTTCACCATGCTGCGGATGTACCGGCTCATGTCGGGCACGGCGTCCTTCCAGAACTGGATCTTCAGCGCCGTATAGATCCGCCCGTCCCGCTCCCACTTATAGGGGCAATAGGGCTTGGCGCCGTAATCAAAATTTTGGCGCGGTAACAACTGCCCCAAAAAGAACGCCACCGGCCCAATCAGCCCGCCAATGAATATACACCGGAATATCTGCCCGATAAAAACGGGCAGGGACAACAGCAGTCGCCAAAACATTCGTTCGCATTCCCCTTACAAACCCCATCTGCACTCATATTGTAACATAAGCGGGCAAAGAGTTCAATTAGATTTTGGTTAGAATGGACAATTAACGCGGACGCGCAGGCCAGCCAACGCGCCGCGCGCATGCCTATGTCCCGAACCGGTACTCGGCCACTTCCAGATTGTACAGCTTATAAAGGCCGTAGTAAATGCCCTTTTTCGCCATCAGTTCCTCATGTGTACCCTGCTCCTCGATGCCGTTTTCGGTCAGCACCAGGATCAGGTTGGCATTTCTGATGGTCGTCAGCCGGTGCGCGATGGTGAACGTCGTTCTGCCCTTCATCAGTTTTTCCAGTGAGCGCTGCACCATGAGCTCCGACTCGTTGTCCAGTGCGCTTGTGGCCTCGTCCAAAATCAGCACAGGCGGATTTTTGAGGAACACGCGCGCGATGGAGATGCGCTGCTTTTGCCCGCCGCTGAGCCTGACGCCGCGCTCGCCCACATGGGTGTCGTAGCCGTCCGGAAGCTGCGCGATGAACTCGTGCGCGTCGGCCAGCTTTGCTGCCTCGATGACCTGCTCGCGCGACGCGCCCGGGCTTCCGTATTCAATATTCTCCAGCACCGTTCCCGAGAACATATACACGTCCTGATGCACCATGCCGATGGACTGGCGCAAAGATTGCAGCGTCACGTCCTGGATGTCGATGCCGTCGATCCGGATCTTGCCGGATGTGGGTTCATAGAATCTGGGGATCAGGTTGCACAGGGTGGTCTTGCCGCCGCCGGAAGGGCCAACCAGCGCCACGGACGAGCCCGCGGGGACGCTGAGGTCGATGTCGTGCAACACCTCGGCCTCATCGGTCACATAGCGGAAGCTGACGTGCTCGAACGTGATGTCGCCCTTGACCTCGCCAATGTCCGCAGCGCCGGGCTTGTCTTTGATGGTGACTTCGACGTCCATGACCTCTTGGAACCGCTCCATGCCGGTGATGCCGCGCTGGAACTGCTCGGTGAACTCCACGATGCGGCGGATGGAGTTCAGCAGCGTGGTCACATACAGCAGGTAGGCGACGAGGTCGGCGGGCGTGATCGCGCCGGTGCGCATGAACAGCGCGCCCACCACGACAACCAGGATGTACATCAGGCCGTCAAACAGCCGCGTGGTGGAATGAAACCCCGCAAGGCCCTTGAAAATGTCGCGCTTGATGTTCAGGAACGCCGTGTTGCCCTTCTGAAACTTTTCTTCTTCCACGCCCTCGTTGGCATAGGACTTCACCACGCGAATGCCCTGCAGGCTGTCCTCGACCTGGGAGTTCAGCTCGCCCAGTTGGTGGCGCGACGCCTGATTGGCGCGGCGGATGCGCAGGTTGAACTTCGACGAGCAATAGATCATCAGCGGCAGCACCGCAAAGATGATCAGCGTGAGCCAGATGTTCATGTGCGACAGGATCGCGAACGAAGCCACGATCTTGATCACCGCGATGAACCATTCCTCGGGGCAATGGTGCGCGAACTCCGTGATGTCGTTCAGGTCTGTGGTGATGCGGGACATGAGCTGGCCCGTCTTGGCGGTGTCATAGAAAGAGTTGGACAGCCGCTGCATGTGCGCGAACAGGTCGCGGCGCAGGTCCGTCTCGATGTACGCGCCCATCACATGGCCCATGCTGGTCATATAGTAGTTGGCAAACGTGTCGATGACGCGCAGCACCAGGTACAATCCGCCCAGGCTCAGGATCATCTGGACCGTGAGCGACTGCAGATCCGTCATGCCCATGTTGGTGATCGTGCGGACGATCAGCGGCAACACCAAGTCACACGCCGTGGTCAGCATGGCGCAGAACAGGTCAAAAAAGAAGATGGGCAAGTAGGGCCTGAAATAGTGCGTGAGGTTTTTCACCAGTCGGAAAGATTGGGCAAATGTGCGCTTTTGTGGATTCTGGGGCATGGCTCGGGTCACGCCTCCTCACTGAATATACTTTTATGGATAAACCATAGCACATGTCCGTTAATTCCGCTCGGAGATGCCGCAAACATCATGCAGTTTGTTCATAAGTCCCATGCACACCCGCCATAATTGCGCCACAAAATTTCCGTACTATTAGACCATCTTATTACAGGAGGGATTTTCCACATGATCAACAAGCAGAGCCGCTTTGGTTGGGTTAAATGGGTGCTCGTCATCGTGGTGGTCGCGATTCTGGGCATACTGGCCGGACCGACGATCATGTCCATGCTGCCGGGCAACAGCCAGCAGCCGACGCGCACCGTGATAAACGAGGCGCCAAACACGGCCATCAACGCGGCGCCCGATCTGGGAACGACCGGCACGCGCGGCGCCAGCAACTTCTCCGCCATCAAGCGCGGCAGCATGAGCGTGAAGGTCTCGGGCAGCGGCAAGGTCGCGGCCCAGTCCACACGCCAGGTCTATAACGAGGCCGACGGCCGCGCCTCCATCGTGGATGTGAAGGTGGGCGACACCGTGCAGGCGGGCCAGATCCTGGTCCAATTGGACTCAGACGACATCGAAAACGAGATCGCGTCCCTGAACCGTACGCTGTTTGACGCGCAGGTCGCGCTGGGCGAAGTGCGCGACACCGGCTCCGCGACCAGCATCTACTCGCCGTCCACCGGCCGGGTCAAGATGATGAAGGCCGAGGAGGACGACGACGTGTCCACGCTCATGAAGCAGTATGGCTATCTGTGCGTGATCTCCCGCGACGGCAAGATGAAGGTGGACTTCACACCCATTCCGGGCGTCGTGTTTCAGGCCGGCGACAAGGTCAACGTGTGGATCAAGAACGCGTCCGTGACGGGCACCGTGAGCCAGACCGCGGGCCTGAAGGGCGGCAACATCTCCGTGACGGTCGATGACGACAGCTATGACGTGGGCGAGCCCGTCGTGGTGTCCACCCTGCTGGGCCAGGAACTGGGCCAGGGCGCGCTGCAGGTCAACATGCCGATCCCGGTCACCGGCATCGGCGGCACGATCTCTTCCATCGCCTACGAGGACAACGACACCGTGTCGAGCGGCACCAAACTGTTCGGTCTGACCGGCAGGACACCGTCCAGCGATCTGCAAAAGGCGATTCTGGGCTACGAAGAAGCGTGGACCAACATGACCAACGCCCAGAAAAAGCAGGACAACCTGCTGATCCGAAGCCCGATCACCGGCGTCGTGACCGCGGTGAACACCCAAGTCGGCGCGAAGCTCGAAGAGGGCAGCCCGGTTTTCACCGTACAGAACACGGACAGCTACAAGGTGACCGCCGAGGTCGATGAACTGTACATCACGCAGGTCACACAGGGCCAGTCTGTGACGGTGGACCTGGACGCCTACCCGAACCGCAAGTTCACCGCGACGGTGGACCGCATCAGCGGCGTCGGCACCACGGAGGGCGGCGTGACCACCTACGACGTGACCGTGACGCTGGACCCGAACCAGGGCGCGGAGTTCATGGACGGCATGACCGCCAACATCGAAGTGGCCACCATCGACAAGCAGAACGTGCTGCTTGCGCCGGTTGAAGCCATCTCCACCAGCAACGGCCAGAGCTATGTGACGCTGTCTACCGGCATGCAGTCCATGGTCCAAACGGGCAGCTCCGACGGCACCAACATCGAGATTCTGTCCGGCGTCAACGAGGGCGATCAGGTGCAGGTGACGCGCAGCGCCACGACCAACAACGTGGGCCAGTTCAGCGAGAACAACAACCGTGGCCAAGGCAACATGCAGTTTCGGCAGAACGGCGGCAACACGATGATGATGCCGGCGGGTGGGTTTTAGGATTGACGTGAGGGTGAACTCCCTCCATCCCCACCCCCTTTTCTCACAGGCTAGGAGGCGATATCCCTTTGATCGATATGACCAACATCTCTAAGCGCTACGAAATGGGCGGCGACATCATCCATGCGCTGGACCATGTGGACCTGCACATCCAGGACCGCGAATTTGTGGCGATCATCGGACCGAGCGGATCGGGCAAGTCCACTCTGATGAACATCGTGGGCTGCCTGGACTACGCGGACGAGGGCACCTACACGCTGGACGGCGAGGACGTTTCCAAGCTGTCCGGCCGCGACCTGGCCATCATCCGCAACAAGAAGATCGGGTTCGTTTTCCAGCAATTCAACCTGCTCGGCAAGCTTTCTGCCTACGAAAATGTGGAGCTGCCCCTGATCTACCAGGGCCTTTCAGCAGGCGAGCGCAAGGATCGCGTAGAAGAGGCGCTCATGCAGGTCGGGCTGAAAGACCGCATGACTCACAAACCCAAGGAACTGTCTGGCGGCCAACAGCAGCGCGTTGCGATTGCGCGCGCGCTGTCAACCCGGCCCGCGCTGATCCTCGCGGACGAACCGACCGGCAACCTGGACAGCAAGTCCGGGCGGGAAATCATGCAGATGTTCCACGACCTGCACGAGAAGGGCAACACGATCATGCTGATCACCCACGACGACAAGATCAGCCTGGAGGCCGAGCGCCGCCTGGCGATCTACGACGGCCGGATCATGCCGGTCGAGCACGATCTGCCCGAGGATGCGGAGCACGATGAGGAGTTTGACGACGACGCGGCTGCGGCCGCATCGGGCGCCGCGAGGGAGGTGGCGGGCGCGTGAAGATCATGCAGGCGGTGAAGATGGCAATGAAGGCCATCGCGGGCAACAAGATGCGCTCGTTCCTGACGATGCTGGGCATCATCATCGGCGTGTTGTCTGTCACGGTGCTGACCGGCATCGTGCAGGGCGCGACGAGCCAGATCACAGACCAGCTCTCGAACCTCGGCACCAACATGATCTCCGTCACGATGCGCGGCAGGCGCACACAGACGCTGGAACTGGATGAAATCATGAACCTGCGCGGCAAGGGCGCGGTCAATCTGGTCGCGCCACAGATCCAGTCCTCGATGGTGACGAAGGCCGGCGGAAACAGCCACACGACGACGGTCTACGGCACGACGGACGAACTGGACCTGATCCGCGGCTACAACATGGCGGTTGGCCGGTTCATCACGCAGGCGGACGTGCAAAACCGGAACGCGGTGTGTGTGGTGGGCGTGACGGTGGCGGACGAACTGTTCGGGCAGCGCAACGTCGTCGGTGAGTCGATCCGGATCGACGGGCGCGCGTACCAGATCGTCGGCTTGGTCGAGGAAAAAGGCGCGACCATGGGCATCAGCCAGGACGACATGGTGGCGATCCCGATCACGCTGGCGGAGCGGGTGTTCCGGAACACACAGATCAACTCGTTCTACGCGACCTCGATTGGCGAGGACTATGTAGATCAGGCTGTGGACCAACTGAAGGCGTTCATGCAGCAAAAGACGAACGATTCGGACGCGTACAATGTGTTCAGCGCGGACCAGTTGCTCGACACGCTGAACGAGATGATCGGCACGATGACGCTGCTGCTGGCGGGCATTGCTGGCATCAGTTTGCTGGTTGGCGGCATTGGCATCATGAACATCATGCTGGTTTCGGTGACGGAGCGCACACGGGAGATCGGCATCCGCAAGGCTGTGGGCGCGCAGAAGCTGGACATCATGCTGCAGTTTATCATTGAGGCGGTGACCATCTCTGTCGCGGGCGGGCTGATCGGGCTCGCGCTGGGGTTCTTTGTCAAGGTTACGATCATGCCGCTGGTGGGCTTGCCGATGGTGATCTCATCGGGTGTGATGCTGCTGGCGCTGGGATTCTCGGTGCTGATCGGCGTCGTGTTCGGGAGCTATCCCGCGAACAAGGCGGCGAGCCTCTTGCCCATCGAAGCCCTCCGCTACGAATAACCACCGCGAAGCGAACATAGGTGTCCAGAGGACCGAAGGTCCTTTGGTAGGGGATCCAAGGGGACAAAGTCCCCTGGCCCGCGGAGCGCGTTCTCCCGCATCCCAATTCCTTTCCCGTCGAGGGAAAGATCCATCCCTGCCCAGTGGGGTCAGTCCGCAGACTGACCCCACTGGGCAGGGATGGATGCGTCTCCAGACGCGAGCGGCTGCGGGGTTACCGGAGTGCGCCCTTCGGGGACCAAAGGGCTCCGCCCTCTGGACGCCCGCCAAAGGGATTTCATCCCTCTGGACGCCCGTTTCGCTTCGCGGGGCTAGACGCGGCGCAGGACGTCCCAGGGGGTGATCATGCCCTGAAGTGGCTCCGCCGGATCGCCTGTGCGCGTCACAAACAGCGCGGCAAGGCGCTTCTCCCCCACCTTGATCCGCTCAAACTCCCACTTCACGTCCGCGTACGTCGCCTTCTCATCCACAAAACCATAGCACTCCATCATGTGCTTCTCCCATGGCAGCCACTGCGAAAAATCCCGAATCCGCGTGTCCGCAGTGATCCCCTTCTCACCCAGGTCCCGCGTGCAGTACGAAAACACCGTGCCCGTGCTGAACACCCCGACCATCTCACCCTTGCCCATGACCGGCACATGCGAAAACCCGCGCCGCTCCATCGCGCGCATCACTTCCAACACGCGCTGCCCCATGTCCGCGGTCAGCAACTGTTCGCGCTTTGTCATGAACGCAGTCGCCAGCGGAGGCCGCTTCACATACGCGATGATCGCCCGCAGTTGGTCCATCAGCGCTTCGCTCGGCTCCACCACAGGCTCGCCGTCCAGCGCCGCGTTGTGGGTCAGTATGTTCCGCACCTCGCGGCACAGGTCCAAATCGTCCCGCACCGGCAGGCTCTCCAGGTCCTGCAAATACTGGATCACAATGCTCGACGACGTCCGCTTCAGGCCGTTGTACTTCGCCTCCAGTTCCTCTTCCAGGACCCGGAACAGTTCAAGATACTCTTCGCTGCGCATGGGGGCAATTCATCTCCTCTGTGGGACATCATACCACAGAGACGGGCGATGAATCAAGCCAAGCAGAAGGCGCAACCCCAGGCCATGCATGACAGCGCATTGCGATGGCCGTCCGTCATGCTTCACACACTCCCCCGTTTGTCATCCTGTGCGAAGCGAAGGACCTCCCCACGCAGCGATGCCTCCCTGGTGCCACAGAAACAGTCGCTCACGCGGGAAGGTCCTTCGCTGGCGCTCAGGATGACGCCGGGAGGGGACGCTCGCGCTCCGATCAGAATGACACAGGGGTGCGCAGCGGCATCTATCACATGCCCCGGCGCCTGCCCACTCCCCCCTTGCACATTTTCCCATCCTCCTATATACTGTTTCCAGCAGCACACGAAAGGGAGGACGATCCATACATGCTCACCATCGGCATCTGCGGCGCGTCGGGCAGCGGAAAATCCACGCTGGCCCGCGCGCTGTTCGACCGTCTTTCGCAAAAGAGCATCATGATAACCCAGGACTGCTACTATTGGGACCATTCGGACCTCCCGTTCGAGCAGCGAGAACACATCAACTATGATGAGCCTGCGGCCTTCGACCACAATCTGCTGCTGTCGGACATCCTGCAGCTCCAGCGCGGCGAGCCGATCACCAAAAAGGGTTATGACTACACCAATCACTGCCGCGCCGACACCGACGAGCTGATCCACCCCGCGGAAGCGTTGATCTTCGAAGGCATCCACGCGTTTTATGACCCGCGCCTGCGCGACGCGATGGACTTCAAGCTGTACATGTACGTCGATCCGGACATCTGCCTGCTGCGCCGCATCAAGCGCGATATCAAAAAGCGCGGCCGCCAGATCGACGGCATCTACGAGCAATACCTGTCCACCGTCAAACCCATGTTCGACCAACACATCGCGCATTATCGCGACCACGCGGACGTCATCGTCGCACATGGCGGCAAGAATCAACGCATTGTGGACGTACTGGTGCACTACATCAATTCAGGGATGGTAAAATGACATGCAAAAGCTTCGCAATCACCTTGGCGGCAACGAAAAGATCATCGCGTTCCTGGCGTCACAGGCGGTCACCCTGTTCGGCTCTTCACTGGTCCAATACGCGCTCACCTGGTACATCACGTTGCAGTCCAACGACGGCGTGATGGTCGCCATCTCCGTGGTCATCATGTTCCTGCCGCAGATCCTGGTCTCGCCCTTCGCCGGTGTGTGGGCGGACCGGTACAACCGAAAGCTGCTGACCATGCTCTCTGACGGCGGCATCGCCATCGCCACCATCGTCTTGATGCTCATCCTGCGCGGCGGCATCAAGAGTTATGCGCCCGTCTTTATCATCATGGCCCTGCGCGCCATCGGCGGCTCTGTACAGTCGCCCGCCGTGTCGGCGCTGATCCCACAACTCGTACCCGAGGAAAAGTTAATGCGCGTCAACAGCATCAACGGCACCATCCAGTCGTGCGTGATGCTGCTGTCTCCGGCTGTCGGCGGCGCTGTGCTGGCGATCGGCGACATCACCACCGTGCTCATGATCGACGTATGCACAGCGGCCATCGGCATCGGCGTCCTGATGCTGATCAAAATCCCCACGCACGAGCGAAAAGCGCCCGAGGCGGGCGAGACGTCCGGCATGCTCAGCGAGATGCTGACCGGGCTGCGCTACATGAAGGGCAGCTTTTTCCTCAGGCGAATGATGATGTACTATCTGCTGGCATCGGTGCTGATCGCGCCCGCGTCATTTTTCAACGTGCTGTTCGTCACGCGCGTGTATTCGGGCGACTATTTGTATCTGACGCTCAACGAGATGGCGTTCTTCCTCGGCTCCATCGCGGGCGGGATCGCGCTGGCCACATGGGGCGGGTTTCGCAACCGGCTGCACACACTGGTGCTCGGCTGCTTTGTGTTTGGCGCGACCACCGCGCTGATGGGGCTCGTGCCGCCCTTCTGGATGTACCTGGTGATCATGATCCTGTGCGGACTGACCGTGCCCACCTTCAACTCCCCCGTGATGGTGCTGCTGCAGGAAAAAGTGCCCCAGGATATGATGGGCCGCGTGTTCAGCCTGATGGGCATCGCCTCCAGCATCGTGTTCATGCTGGCGTCCGGCGTGTTCGGGCCGCTGATGAACGTCGTGCCAATCCAATACGTGATGCTGGTGAGCGGACTGTTGCTGCTGGGCGTGGCCGGGCTGTTCTTGATCGACAAGCGATACATGCTGGAAGGCTTGCCCAAGGAAGCGCCGACGGACCCCGGGACCGAACCGGAGGCAACAATCGGTTAGGCAGCGCGCCCCCTGTCTTCCTTCGGCTGCGCGCTGCGCGCTTCACTCAGGATGACAGGGGCTGCGCTCCGCTCGGATGACGCCGAGAGCGTGCGCTGCGGTCACGACACCCATCGTTCGGGCTCTTGCTGACAACACGGCTCGTCCCGTGTGCGGCAGACGGTCTATCCGCCCACCAGCCCCATCGCCAGCCGACCCCAGCGGTCCAGCCGGCCGCCCACAGTGCTCACATCCTTCAGTATGAACTCCGCGGGCGTTCCCTGCCGCCTAGTCGCGCAAAGCGCGCGCTCGAACTGTGCTTTGATCGAGTCCGCATCAAAACCGCCCGCGATAAACGCCGGGTTGGGCTTGCAACTGAACACGTAATCGCGGCCCATCTGCTCCGCTGAAATGTCCGGATTCGCCCATGGGCTCACGGAGATTTTGCGCACGTTCTTGATCTTGCGGATCCGGTCGATCCGGTCATGCAGCGGCTCACAGCAGCCGTAATACATCAACCCAAACTGCTCATACAGCGGCCGCATCAATTCAATCTCAAGCGCGTCGTGCATCGCGGGCGACACGGTGGAAAAGATCTGCGCCATGCCGAACGCCCAGCAGTCCTTGGGCGTCGCCTCCCCTTCGAGCGCCGTGCCCGGCAGGTCCGATGTATACGCGCCCGTGCAGTGGATGGTTTGCAGTCCCGCGTCCAGCAGCCCCAGTCGCCGACACTGGTCAACCGTGCTCTGCGTCAGCGCTGCAAACTTTTTCACGGTAGCGACGATCAGGTCCGGATCGTCCGCGATGTCCCAGAGGATGCTTTCCGCGGGCCGCATCTGGGCGATGCGGTCCCACACGCCCAAATGGATCTGAACGCCAGACAGCCGGAGCGGCAATACGCCCCGGAAAATGTCCGACAACTGGTCCATGTGGCGCTGGTCGAGTTGCGGGTCCGACTCGATCCGGTCCGGCGCCAACGCGTCCACATCCGCAAGGGTTGACAGCTGATCCTCATACCGGTGTGACACCACATCGTTGGCCGGATCAAACGCCAATGTCTCCTCCCGCACATGAATGCCGTAATTCAGGCCGCTCACGGTCTTGGGCACATCAAAGTGGCGCTCTATGACCATGTCGCACGGGAAGTGGTTCCAGCGGTACAGCGTGCCGCGCAGGGCGTGCTCCACGCTGCGCAGGTACGCGTCCTCGCACAAAAGCCGCATCTCATCGCTCCGGTCGATCTCGCCCCAGGGCAACTGGTCCATGATCACCATGGGCCGGAGCGGCCGCAGATCGTTGTTTTGTGTCCAAAGCGCGCGCTTCTCGGCCTGAACCGGCAGCGCCGCGACCTCCGCCCACTGTGCGCCCAATCCGCGCAGGATCTCTCGGTCCTTGTTCATATGGAATGCTCCCTTCTGCCGTTTCGGACACATCTACAGTCACAGCGTATCACCTGAGCGGCCCTCTGTCAAGCGCGACAAATGGATTGCCACGGACCGATATTCATGCTAAAATGGGGCAGTTGAACCGATAAGAAGGGAGCGAACGCGGACATGAACACCGTCAAAATCGCCATGATCGGCGTGGGCGCGATCAGCGGCATTTATCTGACGAACATGCGGGATCTGTTCAGGGGGATCGAGCTGATTGGGGTGTGTGACCTGGTGCCGGAACGGGCCGAGGCCGCACAGAAAAACTATGGCGTTCCGAAGCGATACCCGGACATGCATGCAGCGTTCACGGACCCGGGCGTGGACATCGTGCTAAACCTGACGCGGCCCTATGAACACTTCGCAGTCAGCAAGGCGGCGCTGGAAGCGGGCAAGCACGTCTACTCCGAAAAGCCGCTGGGCGCGACATTTGAAGAGGGCCTCGCGCTGGCCGAACTGGCCAAAGCGCGCGGATTGCGGCTTGGCGGCGCGCCGGACACATTTTTGGGCGCGGGCATCCAAACCTGCCGCAAACTGATTGACGATGGCGTCATCGGAGACGTGGTCGGGGCCAGCTGCGCCATGATCGGGCATGGTCCGGAGAGCTGGCATCCGGACCCGGCGTTTTTTTACAAGTTCGGCGGCGGACCGATGATGGACATGGGACCGTATTACATCACCGCGCTGGTGAACCTGCTGGGCGGTGTGCGCGGCGTGACCGGCGTGGCGCGGAAAGGCTTTTCAGACCGCGTCATCACCAGCCAGCCGCACTTCGGCCAGGTGGTGCCGGTGGATGTGGCGACGCATGTGCAGGGAATCCTGGAGTTTGAGTCCGGTGCGACGGCCAACGTGCTGACCACGTTCGACGTGTGGCACAAGGGCGAGCCGCGATTCGAGGTCTACGGCACCAAAGGCACACTGTACGTGCCGGACCCAAACAACTTTGGCGGACCCATTGGGCTTCTGAGGCCCGAAGAGGGCGCGGCCCGGGAAATGCCGCTGCTGTTTGATTACAAAGAAAACAGCCGCGCGCTGGGCCTTGCGGACATGGCTGCGGCCATCGTCAGCAGGCGACCCGCGCGGGCCGATGTGCAGCAGACGCTGCATGTGCTGGAAGTGATGACTGCGTTCCAGAAGAGCAGCGATTCGCGCGGAACCGTGCAGATGCAGACGAAGTACGCCCGTGCGGAAGCCATGGGCCACGGCGCGCTGCACGGGGTGATTGACTGAGGCCCTGCGCCTAGGAAGCGCACAGGCCCGGAAGCGCACTGGCCCGGAAGCGCACAGGCCCGAAAGCGCACAGGCCCGGAAGCACACAGGCCGGAAGCGCACTGGCCGGAAGCGCACTGGCCCGGAAGCGCACTGGCCGGAAGCGCACAGGCCGGAAGCGCACAGGCCCGGAAGCGCACAAGCCCGGAAGCGCACTGGCCCGGAAGCGCACTGGCCCGGAAGCGCCCGAAGCGCCAGGAACACACCCGCAACCACGGTCATCCTGAACGCAGTGAAGGATCTTCCTCTACCTTACAGGAAGATCCTTCACTGCG
>JAVBTW010000134.1:0-8650 GCA_031555975.1 Eubacteriales bacterium | reverse complement strand
ACGCCATCGCAGACCGACTCCACCAGCGCCGTCGCCGCCGCGTCCAGCATGGCCGCCAGCGCCATGTCGCGGTACTGCTGCGCGTCAATTTCCCGCGCCAGTCCCTGGCCCAAGGTCGCGGCAAAGACCGCGGTCCGCGCGGCGCCCGTCAGTTGCAATGCCGGGTCCGCCGCCACAGCCCAGACTCGCCTTGGCCGCGCGGACTCCAAGCAGATGCGCATCGCACTGTCCAGTTTCCGCGTCAGCTCCGGCGACAATGCCTGTCCTCCATGCCCCAGATACCGAAGCACCTCGGCCCGGTCCAGCGCACTCACCGGCGCACCGCCGCGGCGCAGGCCTGCGCAATGTCCGGGTGATTCATCGTGTAGATATGGATGCCGTCAGCGCCGTTCCGGGCCAGGTCATAGACCTGATCGGCGGCCATGTCGATCCCCGCCTTGCGCAGGTCCGACGGGCTGTGCTCGTGCTTGTGCAGCAGCTTGATGATCCGCGCAGGCAGCGAAGCCCCGCACATGAAGATCATCCGCTCAATTTGGCTTCGACTCAGAATGGGCATCACACCCGCCGAGACGGGCAGTGTGATCCCCTCCGCCTTTGCGCGGTCCAGGAATCGGTAAAACAGCCCGTTGTCAAAGCAAAGCTGGGCGATCAAAAAGTTTGCGCCCGCGCTCTGTTTTTCCTTCGCGCGCATCAAGGACAAATTGAAGTCACTCTCGTCAATGTGGCCCTCGGGATAACACGCCGCGCCAATGGACATCCCGGCCGTGTGGTTGCGAACCGCGCGGATCAGGTCCGTCGCGTGGCGATACCCGCTCGGTTCGATGGCCCCCTCGGGCAGGTCGCCGCGCAGCGCCAGCACATTGCCCACGCCGCGGCCGGTCAGGTCAGAAAGCGAAGTCCGAATGCCCGCGTCATCCTGACCGATGCAGGTCAGATGCGCCAGCGCCGGTATGCCCAAGCCCTGAATGTGCCCCGCAATTTCCGCGGTACGCCGCTTGGCCGTGGCGCTTCCGCCCGCGCCATAGGTGACCGATATGAAGTCCGGCGCGAGCGCGGCCAATCGGTCCAGCACCATGTACATCGCCCGCACATCGGTCTCCTCGTTCTTCTTGGGCGGAAACACTTCAAACGACAGCACCGGCCGACCGCGCCCGTAGAGGGACGCGATGCTAGTGGGCGTCATAATCCATCGCCTCCGCTGTCCAACCTTGCAGCACCTTCAACAGCTGGGCGGCCTCGCGCTTGGCATGCGCCAGGTCGTGTTCCCTGTAGTTGCCACACTCCGCGCTGGCGGCCGCGCCGGGAATCTCGCCTTCATAGCCGGCCACAAATCGGAAGCTGTCCAAAACCAGGTCCAGCGCCGCTTGACTGGATACCCGGTCCCGCAGCAGCAGATAAAACCCGGTGCGGCAACCCATCGGCCCCACATAAACCACGTCGCTTGCGTGGGCGCTGTTGCGCGCATAGGTTGCGAACAGGTGCTCGATGGTATGCATGGCCGCGTTGTCCAGATAATCCCCCGCATTGGGCCGCTTCATTCGGATATCGTAGGTCACCACGTCGCCATCCACGCGCGAGACATAGAGGCCGGGCGTCAATACATCGTGGTCCACTTGAAAGCTGGCAATCTTTCTCACAGAGGCAAACCCCCTTCATGCGATTCTCAGTTCAGTATAGCATGGGGAAGGCCGCGAGCGCAATCACAGCCGTGTCAGATCACAGAACATACGCATGAATTGAGGTTCATGCGTATACGGAGGAGAGCCGGGGTCCTCACTGATTTGCAGCACTTTTGTCTTTCATGCGCTGGCCCTGTGTCAGTCCATCACTGTGACGCGAATCGTATGCTGGATTATACCTGCTCAGGATCGCCCTCCACACCCGTCTGGCGGGCGCGGTCTCTGCCGCATCGGCCGTCACAGCTCATGCCGCCCCGCGCGCCCAGCGCTCGAAAGCCTCCGTCGCGGCGCATGCCATCCGGGCCAAATCCCGGGAACCCGCCGCGCCCGTGTCCATGAATGTGGTCGTCGCCGGGAAACGGTCCGCGCGGTCCTTCGCCGCCGGGACCCGCTTGATAGCCGCCGCGCCCCCTGCCAAAGAAGGCAGCCTCGCCGCGCTCGTCCATGCCAGGTTGCGCCTCAATGGCGGCGATGATCCTATACAGATAGCCGCTCAGCGCTTCGCGCTCTACGTCCGTCAGGCAAGAAAACAGCCAGTCCACATCGGGACGCTCGGTCTCCGCCGACGCCGCTTTTCCGGCCTCCGTGATCTTGACCATCATCACACGCTTGTCATCCTCGGACGGTGTGCGCTCAATGTATCCGCCGCGCTCAAGCTTTGACAGCAGCTCGCCCAGCGACTGGGGCCGCATGTCCAGCAGATACAGCAGGTCGCGCTGACTGATCTCCTCGCGCAGACTCAGCAGCGTCAGCACCCGGCCTTGGCCGCGATGCGGGTCGCCCATGGGGCCGTGCTGGCGGTGATTCATCTGGTGATAACGGTGCATCAGGAAGTTCAGCTTGCCAAACTGTTCAAACAGGGTCGGCTTTTCATTCGTGTTCATTTCGTTCATCATGGTATGCCTCCTCATTGATTCGTTGTGTGATTCGTTCTTTCAGGTACCTTATAACATATACTATACAGGTACCTGACCATCTTGTCAATGGATTTTTGAAGGCACCTGATGTTAATTCTTCAGGTGCCTTTATATTTAGTTGTGCTTGACTTGGCCTGCCGCCAATCCTACGGGTTCGGCGCGTCGAGCCCCTCGGGAAAGTGCTTACGAAAGATCAACTGAATCGCTTCTTTGCATTCCCTTTCGAACGCGCGATACCGTTCGATCAGCGCCTCGCCTTCACCGGTCAGCCGGGTCTCTCCCCCGCCCGCACCGCCCTTTTTGCGGACGACGACTGGAAAGCCCGCCTCGCGCTCCACGGCGTCCAGGATGTGCCAGGCCTTGCTGTAAGACAGGCCCATGCGCTCGCAGGCCAGGCGCACAGAACCGGTGGCCTTGATGTGTTCGAGCAGCGCACAGCTGCCTGGGCCCAAAAACTTGTCCGTTCCGCCAATCATCAATTTGGCGATGGGCCGCCAATTCGTTTGTCCCATCAAGCGCGGTATGCCTCCCTTCAGCCCCTTTCGTGAATCATCGTAACACGGGCTGCTGAGGGCTGTCAATCGGACGATTTGCACGCCTTTGATATTTTGGGCGAATTTCGGCATACTATCAGGCATAAACTTGAGGAGGAACCGCGACATGAACGGCCACGTACCATCGGACCATCCGCAGGGGCTGGAACAGCTCAAACAGGCGCTGAGCAGGTTGCCCGACGCGGCGCTGGTGCAAATGCGCGCCCACCTGGACGCGATACAGCAGCACCGCATGCAGCATGGCGACGACCCGACCGAGGCACCGGAATCGTAGAAGGGAGAGAGCATACGATGTGGGGATTTATTCTGTGGATTGCCCTGGGCGCCCTGGCGGGCTGGATCGCGAGCATGATCATGGGCAAGGACTCGCGCATGAACTGGTTCTGGAACATCATCGTGGGCATTATCGGCGCCGCGTTGGGCGGCTGGATCGCGTCCCTGATCGGCCTGGGCGCGGTAACCACATTCAGCATCGGCGGACTGTTGATCGCCATTCTGGGCGCATGTCTGCTGCTTTGGATCGTGGGACTGATATCCAAGAAAATGTAGTGCGACCGCAGGGAGTCAGAAGATGTCATCGGGCCTGTTAGGGCCATCCTGGGCACAAAACGGACGGTTTGGTGTTGAACCGCTCGATTTGCTGACAACTCGTTCGGTCATCCTGAGCACAGTGAAGGATCCTCCTCTTAACGATAGAGGAAGATCCTTCGCTGTGCTCAGGATGACCGATGCCAAGACATGCACATGATGACCGCAAAAGTCATCGCCCCGAATCATTCAACCGTTACGCAAACGGGTTCTCTGTCGGATACAGTATGCCCTTGGGCTGGTTGTAGCTGATCTTGCCCACGCCCAACAAGCTCAGCACACTGTAAATGGCCTTGCCCGCGCGGCCAAACGCCACTGCGCCGTGATGCGGATAGCCGTCCTGGATCAACACATGGCGATAGAACCGGTTGAATTCCGGAATGCCGAACCCGCCGATGCCTCCGAATGACTCCGTCGCGACCGGCAACACTTCGCCTTGGGCGATGTAGCTGCGCAACTTGCTGTCTATGCCGCCTTGGAGGCGGTAGAACGTGATCGCGCCGGGGATGATGTCGCCCTCAAGGGTGCCGCGGGTGATGTCGGGCTCCTTGTCCGGCTCCAGGCCGCGATGCATGATGAGCTGATACTTCATCTCACCCTTGGTCAACCGGCAGATGGGCGTGTTGCCGCAGTGGAAGCCCATGAACACTTCCTTGTCTTCATAGTCATGCTTCTTCTCGATGCTCTTCTTGAACATGTCGGCGGGCACGGAGTTGTTGATGTCCAGCAGCGTGACCGGTTCGCCGGTTACGCACAGCCCGATGTATTCCGACAGCGCGCCGTAGATGTCCACTTCGCAGGCAACCGGGATGCCGCGCGCGGTCAGGCGGCTGTTGACATAGCACGGAACGCAGCCAAACTGGGTTTGGAAGGCGGGCCAGCATTTGTTGGCCAGCGCGACGTACTCGCAGGCCCCTTTGTTGGCCTCGATCCAGTCCAGCAACGTGATCTCCAATTGGGCCAGCTTGGGCAGAATTCCGGGCATTTTGTTGCCCGCGCCCAGCTCTTCGGCCATGTCTTTTACGACTTCCGCAATGCGCGGGTCATCCTTGTGTTGGTTGAAAGACGCGAACAGATCCAGCTCACTGTTTTCCTGCACCGTCACGCCCAGCTCATACAGCGGCGCGATGGGCGCGTTGCAGGCAAGGAAGTCATACGGACGGGGACCAAACGTGATGATCTTGAGCTTGCTGACGCCGATGAGCGCGCGGGCAACGGGGATGAAGTCCTCGATCTCCTTGGCGGCGCCGCGGGCGTCGGCGACGGGATACTCGGGGATGTAGGCCTTGACGCCGCGCAGCTGCAGGTTATAGCTGGCGTTCAGCATCCCGCACAGCGCATCGCCTCTGCGGCTCGAGAGCACGGCCGTGTCCTCTTCCGCGGCGGCGATGAACATCGTCGGGCCATCAAACTCCTTGGCCAGCAGCGTCTCGGGACCTTCGGGGCCAAAGTTGCCCAGGAAAACGACCAGTGCGTTGACGCCGCTCTTTTTGATCTCAGCGAGGGCGGCGACGGCGTCGTTTTCATTTTCGACGGTGGTCTTGATTTCGACAATCTTGTGGCCCAGCGCCTTCGTTGCCTTCACAACCGCGGCACGCCGGCTTTGGCTCAAATCGATGGGGAAACAATCGCGGCTGACAGCCACGATGCCAAGCTTGACAACAGGAATATTCATCATGTCCAAATGCCCTCCCTGGTAGTGTGATTGTACTGATTATAACACACACGGGCCGACGGGGCAATTGATTTTTGTTGGTCAACAGCACAACATTTTCCGCACTTGACAGAAGCAGGAACGCGGGCCAAACGACAAATTTACCAAACTTTACATTGTTGACATTTGCGCGTCCGCGTGGCAACATTTCCTGTGGAACGGTTGACAATGAGGCGGGTACAACATAGAATAACTATTAAGAAGGTAAGGGGGCGATGATGATGCGCACGGCGCGATGGCGGCAGTGCTGTGCCGTGCTGCTCACTTTGTCGCTCATCTTGTGTTACCCGGCATTTGCGGGCGAACGCGACCTGCCGGTCTGGCTGTGGTTCATGCAATTTGATGGTACACCCAACGCCGTGCGCGCGCGGTTCAACAGCTTGGCTCAGGATCGCGCCGACGAAGGCCACTTTGCATCCTGGAACGCGGTGCCCTCCGTGCCGGACGCAAACGGCACGGGCAACGACAACTTCCTGTTTTTTGACCGCGACATCGCCTTGCCAATGACCGCCGGGCCGGTCAGCTACCGCATCAGCGGTAGCATGGGCGATCGCAGCCGAGTGCAGAATTTGCGCATCGACATCGCGCCCAGCGGTGCGTTCGGACGGGATTACCTGACCGGTTGCGATCAACTGGCCCAAATCTGCGCTGAAAGCCTGTTCGATGAGTTGGATGACCGGACCGAGCGCAATCTGTTGCTGGAACTGCTGTACGATCTGCGCCCATTCAGTTTTCACGATCAGGCGCCGCTGACCCCCAGACTGCGCCAGCTTCGCACTGTGACCGACGGCAACGTGTTGATGATGGAATGGGGCGTGGACGGCAACAATGCCATGTGGTTCACCGCCACGCTGGGCGGCGCTGCGTCCGATACAGACATCGCGGCGGCACAACTGAACAACCACTGCAACAGACTGCTGAGCCAAACCAGCGATGAGTGCGGTGCGCTGTTGTCCTGCCTAAAGCAGATGACCAAACAATTGGAAGCGAATGAACCCGATTGGCCCGATCTGACCGCAGGCGCTGCGCAGGCGTCGGAGTCCTCGTTCGTCATTGAGCAACTGCGCAATGAACTGCAGGCGTATGAGAAGGCTGCGTCGTATGCGGACCAGCTGGGCTTGGAACTGCCCATCCTCAAAACCGCGCTGACCGAGGCGGACGCGGCGCTCAAATCCACAAGCAAACCGGCGCTTGTTGCTGCGCTGACGGACTCCCTGGCAAGTGCCGGCAGGGCGCACAAACTCATCAGCATCGTCCGCGCGCGTTGAGCGCATCCAGCGATTGGCGGTCATCACACATACTTTTTCTCCCGTCCGGCCATGATAGGCTGTGACGGGAGGCGTTTTTATGCCCATGGCGAGCACGGAACCCATCGAATTGAGTCCATCGTTACATGAGAACATCGCGGCCATGAAGCAGGCGCTGCACATACCCGAAAACGGCGACACAAAAATGCGCGAGTTCGAAGTCGCAGGGTTGAGCGCCTGTTTGTTCTATGTGGACGGCATGGCAAGTCACGGCCAGATCGATGCCTATGTGCTCTATCCTTCGCGCACATTCGAAGGCAAGATCGACTGTGAACCAGACCAGCGCGCCGAGTTCATGACACGCCGCATCTTAAACGCCATCGACGTGGAATACCACAACATCATCAAGCGCATCGCCACAGGCGTACTGGATGGCAAGACAGCCGTCCTGATCGATGGCTGTTCGGATGCCATGCTGCTTGAGACCCGTAGCTTTGAAAAGCGGCAGGTGGGGAAGACCGTATCCGAGTCCGTTGTGGAAGGTGCGCAGCAAGGCTTCGTTGAGTCCATTCGCACAAACATCACCTTGGTCCGGCGCATCATCCGCTCACCCCATCTCAACACTGAGTTCATCAATGTGGGAACCGAACTCCACACCTCGCTTGCGCTGGTCTACCTCGAGGGCGGTTGCAATGAAAATGTGTTGAAGGAACTCAGGCGGCGCATTTGCGGACTCGATGTGAGCGCCTTGCCGGACATCGGACATCTTCAGCAGTTGATTGAAGATCGCAATTTCATGCTCGTGCCGCAATCGCTGCTGACCGAGCGCCCGGACCGCACGGCCTACTTGCTGGAAGAAGGGCGCGTAGCGGTCCTGATGGAAAATTCGCCTTATGCCTTGGTCGCGCCCATGTCCCTCATGGACTTCATGTCTACCGCCGACGACCAGTTCTTGCGCTGGCAGTATGCCTCGTTCAATAAGCTCGTCCGGTTCTTCGGATTGATGGTGTCGCTGATACTGCCGGGTCTGTATGTGGCGCTCGTCATGTTTCACACGCAACTGATCCCTCAGGAACTGCTGACCTCCATCACAGAGGCGCGCGCGAGGGTACCGTTCCCCGTGATCGTGGAACTGTTGATCATGGAGGCCGCGTTTTATCTCATCAACGAAGCGGGCACGCGGATGCCCAGCCAGATCGGCTCAGCATTGGGCATTGTCGGTGCGCTGATCCTGGGCCAAGCTGCCGTCGCGGCCAGTATCATCAGTCCGATTCTGATCATCATCGCGGCGATCACCGGACTCGGCAATTATGCGATTCCCGATTACGGGCTAACCATTGCGGTGCAAATCCTGAGGCTGGGGCTGCTGGTTGCGGGTTCATTGCTGGGGTTGTACGGGCTGGCCATCCTGTTGTTTCTCTATGGAAGCGTCCTGTGCGCAGGACACAGCTTCGGGATGCCCTACATGGCGCCCTATGCGCCGTGGCGGCCGGATGGCAAGACTGCGATGATCAAGTTGCCGATGTGGCGGTTCAATCGATTCCCATACTTCATGCCAAGGTCGAGCTGGCGAAAGGTGACGCCCGATGGTGAAAAAATGCGCGATTGGGAGGGCAAAAAGTAGATGACACTGACTTCAAGCAGACGCGGCGTTTCGGCGTTGCTGCGTTGGGGCCTGGTAACGCGGGTGTTCTGTGCCTGCGTTCTTGATGGCTGGGCACTGATGAACGCGGGCTGGATCTGCGTGATCATCGGCAGCCTGCTGTGCGCGCCGCTGGCGCTGATGATGTGGTCCATGCAAAGGGACAGTGCGTCAACCGCGCCGACCGCGCTGCTCGATTTTGCGCTGGGACCGGTCTTTCGCAAGGCACTGTGTCTGCTGTTGTGTGCCACCGCACTGTATGAAGTATCGGTCAGCGCGCGATTCGCCACACTGAGCGCTGCCTACAGC
>JAVBTW010000147.1:0-5843 GCA_031555975.1 Eubacteriales bacterium | reverse complement strand
TGTACCGGATGAGCGTGGACGCGTTTGAGTAAAAGTTCGCGTAAGCCCGGTAACGCGCGTCGCTCGTGGTGAACTTGTCCTCAACAATGTCGCCGATGACCGGATTCTGGGCCAGCATCGACATGGTGTCGCGCAGGGTGTCGATATAGTTGTCAAACGACTGGACCATTCTCAGCGCCAGATCGCCCATTTGCTGATCGTTCCTGGCGGAGGCGCTGCGATTCGCGCTCTCAATCAGCAGCACGGAAAGTCCGATCAGCAGCGCCGCCGTGACCACAAACATCGACAAAAAGATGCGCCAGAACAACCCTGCCCCCCAAAGCCTTCGCCACAGCAAATCGTTCACCTCAACGCCCATTTGATCAACCTGGTTGACAACCGGAGCCGCAGTGCGGTGATCCGAGAACAAGCGTCCCGCCCCTCTCCAATTATAGGCGATGATCGTTCAGGGTTCAACCACCTTTTCACAGTGCTCAAAAGTGTCCATCCGCACCCACAGATCAGGCCGATCCGTTTACCCACAAAACAAACCCACATCAGCATATCGATGTGAGTTTGCCAGTTGGCCGCGATACGGCGCAGATTCTGCTGCAGTCCGATTGATGCTACAGGCGCGCAATCTCTTCCCGCGCGATTTCCACCCACCGGACGGCGTTTTGCGGGTTGCCGCCCAGCGTATGGTTGTCCTTCATGATGAACTCGGGCACACAGTTGCGCGAAGACCGCACGGCCTCGCGGAGGTGGCCGCGCACCTCATCCTCGTTCATCACGGGCCGGGACAGCGGCGTTGGAATCAGCTTGTGGGACGCGATGTAGCGCATGCCCAGCAACTCCTCAGTGCGGCTGCGGTCCGACCAGGGCGAGACGGACACGCGCCGGATCCTCGGCAGCGCCTTTGCGTCATTCCAGCGCGCTTCGAAGGGTTCACAGCAACCAAAGCAGTTCAATCCGAACCGCTCCGCGATGCGCATGTGATAGGGCAGCACAAACTCCGCGTACATCTCTGGCGACACGGAGACCGTCTCCTGACTCTCCACAAACCCCCACATGTCCATGGGGCGGACCCGCTCTCCCCCATGCCTCTCGGGCAGGTCATTCGTGAACCCGAAACCGCCGGAACCCACATACACATTGCCCACATTGGACGAAAGCAGGCCGTCCCAGTCCAGTTTGTCGAGCATGTCCAGTGTGCCCCGGCACAGCAACTCCATCATCCGGTGGACCCAGTCAGGCTCCAGCACAAAGTCACACATGAAGTCTTCTAAGCCCCGCAAATCGATGTAGTCCTTGGTCAGCCCCATCGACCACCACCAGGCGGTGCGCAGCTCCACATCCAGTATGCCGTCGAACACATCCCTGGCCTGGGCCAACACTTCCGCAGTGGCCTGCCAGTCAATGACAATCTTGGGAAAATGGAGCTTTTCAAAGTCCTCTTCGTAGTCTTCGATGGCTTGTTTGACCTGGTATGCACCGCCGTCACTGCCGCCGATGTGCTGTATATTCACACCCCAGCCCGTGTTCGAGTACACATGGCCGACGGCGAATCGCGCATCGATCACCCTGTCGTCCTTGAGGTGTTCGGCATGAAAAATGAGCCGCCTCAGCGCGAACTCCCACGCCCTTGCCAACGGCCCTTCGCAAGTCAGCACGGTGTCCGTTATGATTTCATGCCATCCGTTTTCCGGATCGATGAACACCACGGGCTCACTGGTTTTTAGGTCGTTGTGGGCCGTCCACAGCGCCCGCTTTTTGTCCTCGACGGGGCGGGCCGCATATTCGGCCACCCGGCCGGCCAGCGCGCGTAGAAGCTCCCTGTCCGCGCGAGTAATCCTGCAATTCTGACTCATGTACAAACGATCCCTTCAAAAAACATCGCTATCCTTTGACCGCGCCAACCGTCAATCCGGACAAGATAAACCGGCCCAACACCACGAACGCCAGCAGAATGGGCAGCACCGAGATCGACACGCCCAGATAAATTACGCCCAGGTCTTGCGCCATGGTGCCCGCCATCTGCTGAACCAGCAGCGGCATGGGAAACTTGTCCTGGCTGAACAGCAATACCAGCGGGCCAATGAAGTTGTTCCAGGCGCCGATGAACAGAAAGATGGCCTGTGTCGCCAGCGCGGGCAGGATGATGGGCAGTGCGATCTGATGAAAGATGCGCAGCTCGGAGCAGCCGTCGATTCTGCCCGACTCCATCAGCGCGTCGGGAAAATAACCCTCCGTGTATTGCTTGATGAAGAACACCGCGCTGGCGTTGACCATCGCCGGCAAAATCAGCGCGAAATGGCTGTCCAACAGTTTTAGGTTGTGCATCAGCTGAAACACGCCGATGATCCCCAATTGGGACGGCAGCATCATCGTCGCCAGCAGCACCCAGAACAGCGCGCCATTCAGCCGGAACCGGTATTTCGCGAATCCATACGCGGTCAGGCCGCTGATGTAGACGGAACCCAATGTGGACAGCACGGAGATGAACGCGGAGTTCCGCAGGCCCTTGCCGATATCGGCCACCGTGGTCAGGTTTGTCCAGTTGCGGCCCAGGTATTTGCCCGGCAGCATCTGAAATGTCGAATTGATGGCCGAGTTTTCATGGGTGGCGTTGATGAACATCATGTAAAACGGCGCGATGCACAGCAATGCAAGCGCGAACAACACCAGATACCACAACGCGTCCCAGTAAGAGCGCGTCCCGCCGCTGTGCGGAGCAACCGCTTCTCTGTTTGCCATGGTCACGCGCCCTCCTTCCGTACGGTCAAGCGCAGATAGATCACACTGAACGCGATGATCAGCACGAACAGCCCGTAGGAGATGGCGGCGCCGTAACCATAATTGTAGTGATTAAACGACGTGGTGTACATGTGCAACACCATGGACATCGTGGCGCCGTTGGGGTCGCCCAGTGGGCCGCCCACGGCAAAGTTCACATCGAAGATCTGCATGCCGCCGATGATGGACACGATGGACGCGTACGTGATGATGGGCCTCAAGAGCGGCAGCACGACGCTGCGCAGTTGGCGCAATCGTCCCGCGCCGTCGATCTCCGCGGCCTCCAGAATCTCGCCGTCAATGGCGTTGATGCCCGCCGTGTAGATGATCACATAGTATCCAAAGTACTGAAACCACAGGATGAACGATATGATGCCCTGAGAAAAGGCCGCGCTCATCTTCCAGTTAATCGGCTCCGCGATCAGGCCCAGCGCCACCAGCAGCCGGTTCACGCTGCCGCCCTGCCAATCGAACAGTAGGCTGAACAGGATGCCCAGCGACACCGCGGTCACGAGGTTCGGAAAATAATAAATGGTCTTCAGTGCACTGCGAAACCGCATGTGACGTTGATTGAGGACGAACGCGATGCCCAGCCCGAACAGCATCTGAAACACAATGGCGATGAGCGAGATCTTGACCGTGTTGAAGATGGCGGACACAAAGACGCGGTCCTTCACCAGTCGGACATAGTTGCTCAGACCCACAAAGACCGGATCGCCCAGTCCGTCCCAGTTCATAAAGCTCATGCGCAGCGTGTAGATGACCGGGTACAGGCTGAACACGCAGAACAGGATGAAGTACGGGGCAATGAACAGGTATCCAACATTGTGGCCGCGAAGCACTCTTCGTCCGCCGATCATGGTATCACGCCTTTCCTTGGGTATGTTTGCTCCGCGCGGGAAACGATCCTTCGCCGCTGGCCGCGCCCGGGGCAAAGGACCGCCTCCCGCGCGGAGTGCGGGTTCAGCCGGTTATTCGACGATGTTCAGTTCCGGGAACGAGTTCCTCAGCGAGTCGGCAAACTCGCGCAATGCGGTGTCGATGTCCATCTGCCCGTCCAGCACCAGGTTCATCTTGGAGGAGAACGCTTCCCCCACGGCCTGGTCGTACTTCGTCATGGGCTTGGGCGTGACATTCATGGCAGCCTCGTACATGTAGGTATAGATGTCCTGGTCACCCAGGAAGGGGTCGCGGAAGTTGCTCTCGATGATCTGCTTGATGGCGGGAATGTACCCCACCATGTCGCCGGTGCGCTTCACATACAGATCCAAGTAGCGCTCGTCCACCGTGCAGGTGCGCACAAAGTCCCAAGCCACGTCCTTGTTCTGGGAGCCGGAATAGATCGACATCCACGTGCCGCCGGACTGATAGCCGGTGGGCGCGTACGCGAAGCCCCAGGTGTTGTCGGTGTCCGTGGCGTCTGAGGGCGTGTTTGCCTTGATGCAATAATGCAGGCCCCAGCTGGGCATGCCGAACATGATGAACGGCTTTTCCGCGTAGAATCCAGTGGCCCAGGATGCGCTCCACGCATCGCGCTTGGCGTCCACATTGTTGTCGCGGAAAGACTTCATGGTCTCCATGACCGAGCGGAAAAACGACAGCGGCTGCAAATTGTTGTCCTTGTCCACATAGGCGCCGTTGCGCGCGTTGAGCAGCACCGAGCTGGCCGAACCGGGGCAGTCAAACAGCGCCACCTGACCGCCGCTCTTTTCATAGACGCCCTTGCCCAGCTCGATGATCTTGTCCCAGTCGCCGATCAGCTCGGAGACCTTGTCAGGCTCGTCCGTGCCCAAGTATTCCCGCGCCAGCTCTTTGCGGTACCAGATGCCGCCCGGGCAGGACTGATAAGAAAGGCCCTTCAGGTTGCCCGCATCGTCGCGAGACAGCTCTGCCACGTAGGGCACCTGCTGCTCCGCATACTGCTCGGCGTCGTAGGGCGGCTCGGACAGGTTGGCCAGATAGTCCGTGTTTTTCAGCTGGCCCAAGTGCGCAATCTCGGCGGTGATGATGTCGGGACAGTTCACGCCGGACCGGAACGCGGCCTGCACCTTGGTCATGAACTGGTCGCTGGGGAACACTGTGGCGTTCACCTTCACGTTGGGATTGACCTGGTTGTACATCTCGATGTAGGAATCGACCTCTTTCTGCGTCAAAAACGACCAGAGCGAGACCTCGCCGGAGACCTGTTCCTCGGCCATGCCCAGGGCTGGCAGCGCCGCCGCGATGAGCAGCACACACAACAGGACGGCCAACAGCTTCTTCATAAACCATACCTCCAATTATGTTATTTTACTTGACCGAGGCGGAAGTCGCGCGCGAATATGTGCGAAAGAGAGCATTTCTCTTCCTTACGGCCAGTGGCCTTGATCAAGCTGAATCATGATTGTTTAGCACCGTATACGCAATTGATGTGAAACAACATCGCGAATCATCTCAAAAGTTTCGCGTGATATACGCCACAATGGCAGTTTATTGGATATTCAACTGGCATTTTGATTGCACTTGCGTTTGTGATCGCAATTGACTATAATACGTATATCATACGCGAATCGATCCATGCTGACAATCGACTAAATGAACTCTATACTATGAAATATTACTCAGCATCAGAAAAGGAGACAGAAATGGAGTCGATTTATCAGTTCAATCCGCGCCTGTTGTTCGTCAATCACATCGGTCAGGGCAATATGCCGTCCGAAAACGGGACCTTCGGATGGCGCTGCACGCGCTGGCACGAGTTGGACATCGTCACATGGGGCAACGGCATCGATCATGTGTTCGCACATTCCTACCCCGTGCGCGCGGGCGATGTGTTTTACCGCACACCCGGGTTGGCGAACAAGCACGATCTGCCGTATCACTGCTATTTCTTTGTGTTTGACCCCTGTTATCATCCCGAACACGAGCCGCTGTATGCGCATCCCCCCGTCCACGGCGACATCGAATCCGATGCGCTTGACTGGGACCCCATCGAGCCGTTCTCCTTTTCCACATGCCCGTATCTGGGCAAGGCCCAGGATCTGAGCGCGCTCAGCACGCTGGCGCTGCTGATCAGCGCCGCGCTGATCTTG
>JAVBTW010000105.1:0-4541 GCA_031555975.1 Eubacteriales bacterium | reverse complement strand
CGCCTCACGGCGGGGAGGTCCTTCGCTGTGCTCAGGATGAGATGATGCGGGGGCGCTGTGGGAGACAAGCCGGAGGATCACGGTTCGATGCGCCGCACCTTACTGCCCGCGCCTTACTAGCCGCACCCCGATGCCCGTGCGCTACTGCGCTCTTCCGAGCAACGCCGCGCCGATGATGCCTGCGTCGTTGCCCAAAGTGGCCAGTTCGACCCTTGCATAGGGCATCTTCTTGCAGAACACCATGCCGGGCAGCTTTTCATTCACCGCGTCCAGCAGGATCTGGCCTGCCGCGGAGATGCCGCCGCCGAGTACGATGACCTCAGGATCATAGGTGTTGATCACGTTCACCAGGCCAACACAAATATAGTACACGTATTTGTCAAACACCTGCGCCGCAATGGGGTCGCCGTCGCGGGCGCAGTCGATCACCAGTTTGCCGGTGACGTTGTCCATGTCGCCGCCCGCGGCCTTGGCAATGCCGCAGTCCTGGTGTTCGCCCATCGCTTCGCGGCCCATGCGGATCAGGCCTGTGGCGCTGGCATACAAGTCCAGGCAGCCGATGTTGCCGCAGGTGCACTTCAGGCCGTCGGCCATGATCATCGTATGGCCGATCTCGGTGCCCACGCCGTTGAAGCCGGTGAACAGCTTGCCAGAAAGCACCACGCCGCCGCCGACGCCCGTGCCCAAGGTCACAAAAACGCTGTCCTTGACGCCCTGGAGATTGCCCGCGAAGGTTTCGCCCAGGCCCGCCACGGACGCGTCGTTGCCCACGTAGACCGGCTTGTCGATCTCCTTCTGCATCAACTGTACCAGCGGCACCTCGTGCCAGTAAAGGTTTGTGCAGAACGGGACGATGTTGCGCCGTGCGTCGAAAATGCCGGGTATGCCGATGCCGATGGATTCGATCTGGTCCATGGGTACGCCGCTTTCCTGGATGGTCCTCAGCGTCAGTTGCGCCATGTCGTGAATGACTGCCTCGTGGCCGCGCTCAACGCCAGTGGGGCAGCTGAGCTTGTGTAGAATCTTGCCTTTTTCGTCCACGATGCCCGCCTTGATGCCGGTGCCGCCCAGATCGATGCCGATGTTGTACATGGTGAATCGCCCTCCCGTTATTGTTTCGGCATCCGGCTGTTGACCAGCTCTTTTGCCGCATTGTATCCGCCCTGCTTCAGTCTCAGATTCCGTGCCGCGACTTCCAGCACGATGGCCAGGTTCCGCCCCGGCCGGATCGGGATCGTCAGCCTTGGGATGGACACGTCCAGGATCTGAACATATTCGTCCGTGAGTCCCAGTCTGTCGTATTCCTTCGTGCCGTCCCACAGTTCCAGATGTACCACCATGTCGATGGACTTTGACTGGATGACCGCGCCGATGCCGTACATGGTGGCGATGTCGATGATGCCCACCCCGCGGATCTCCATATAGTGGCGGATCATGGCGGGCGCTTCTCCCACGGTTCGGTCTTGGGCAACGCGCTTGATGTCCACCACATCGTCGGCCACCAGCCGATGCCCTCGCTTGACCAGCTCCAGCGCGGCCTCACTCTTTCCCACGCCGCTGTCGCCGGTGATCAACAGACCCACGCCGTACACGTCCACCATGCAGCCGTGCATCGTCATCCGGGGCGCCAGCACATTGTTCAGGTGGTTGATCACCTTCACCACCATCGTCGTGGTGTCGTCCAGGGACTCAAAGACCGGCACGCCGTAGTTTTGCGCGGCCTCCACCAGACCCTCGGCGCTGCCGATGTTGTGGCACAGGATCACGCAGGGCGGGCGGTAACTGAAGAACTTGTCCAGCCGCTCGGCGCGGGTGTCTGCGTCCAAACTGCGCAGGTAGCTGATCTCCACCTTGCCCAGCAGCTGTGGCCGGTCGGATGAAAAATGGTCCCAAAAACCGGCCAGCTGCAGGCCCGGGCGGTTGATGTCCGAGCCGTCGATGTTCAGCGTGTCGCCGCCGTTTGACAGTTCCGTGAGGTTCAACGCGCGCATAAAATCCTTCGTCTTAATCAAGGCGCTTACAGTCTCCCTTCCGCAATCATATGTTCGATAACCTGCGCCACGCCGTCGTCGTCATTCGATGGCGCTACGCGGCCCACAGCGGTTTTCACGGACGCAGACGCGTTTCCCATGGCGTAACCCAGGCCCGCGCAGGTCAGCATTTCGATGTCGTTCTGGCCGTCACCGAAGGCCATGATGTCCGCCATGTCGATGCCCAAGTCCGCAGCCAACTGCCTGAGGGCTGAGCCCTTGTCCACGCCGGGGGCAACACACTCGATGTAGGTGGGCTTGGAGTTGATGCAAACCACGCGGCCTGCGAACCGCTCTTGAAACCGGGGCAGCACCTCGCCGATCCGTGACTCGTCATCGATCAGCAGGATCTTGAGCTGATCCTTTGTGATCCAGCGGCTCAGGGGTACGCCGGTCGCCTCAGCGCGCTGATGCTGGCCGTAGCGCTCGGTGTGCATGTTGTGGGCAGGGAAGAAGTACTTGCCGTCCTGGAAGCCCTGCGCGTGGATGCCCAGCGACTCGGCCATGGCGCAGAGCATGCGCGCGTCTTCTGCGCGCAAGGCGTTCTGGCGGAGAACCTGGCCCCTGGCGATGTCGTACACAGCGCCGCCGTTGTAGGCGATCATGGGCGCATTGACGTCGATGGCGCGGGCGGTGCCCAGCATGGCCTCGATCATCCGGCCCGACGCCAGCACGACTTTCGCGCCTCGGTCCATGGCAGCCTTGAGCGCCGTGAGGGTGCGCGGGCTGAGTGCATTATCGGAATGGAGCAGCGTGTCGTCCATGTCGCAGGCGATGAGTTTGATGGGCATTAGGCAGTCGTTCCTTTCGTGCAGTGACCCTATTATACGCCATTTTTCTGGAGGAATCAAATGGTTTTCTTCATAGGACTTGACGAGCGCACCGGTCATGCGCTATAATGTCCCCATCTGAGTAAAGGACGGTACTTGTAGAGCAATGAAGATTCGCAATTAACGGGTCAGCACAATGCATCTGACCGGCAACGGACCGGTCCGAATTTGCGCTGTCCGGACGGTTGCGAGCTTTCCGCTTAAAGCCTTGCTTTGCGCGCAAATGGGCGAGAGCCATCGCACCTTTCGGACGGCATCCGAGGGGTGTTTTATTTATGGGCAAGATCTTGCTAAAAGTGGAGGGTGTGAAGCTCAGCTACGGGCTGCGCACACTCCTGGATATGGACCTGTTCGAGGTTTTCGATGGCGACCGCATCGGCCTGGTGGGCGAGAACGGCGCGGGCAAGACGACGCTCTTGCGGCTGATCGCGGGCGATCTTGAGCCGGACGAGGGCCGGATCGCGCGGTTTTCCGAGGTCGCGTTCATTCATCAGATGGATGGTTCCGGGGATCGGGAGCATGCGTTTGATCCGAAGCTCGGCGCGGAGTTTTCCGCGCTGGACGCTCGGGACGGACTCTCCGGCGGCGAGCGCACACGGCGACGCATCGCGGGCGCATTGTCTAAGGGCCGACCGCTGTTGCTGGCGGACGAGCCGACATCGGACCTGGATCAAGAGGGTGTGCAGCGCCTCACCCGCCATCTGAGGGCGCATCAGGGCGCGCTGCTGCTCATCAGCCACGATCGCCAGCTGCTGGACGAGCTGTGCACCGTCATCGCGGAGTTGGAGGACGGCCATATCACGCTGTATCCCGGCAACTACACCGCCTATCGCGAGGAAAAGCAGCGTCGGCGCGACTTCCAACAGTTCGAGTACGACCAATACCGCGGCGAGCAAGCGCGGCTGAAAAAGATCGTGCAAGACAAAAAGGAGATGGCCGCGCAGGTCAAGTTGCCCAGCCGCATGGGCAACAGTGAGGCGCGGCTGCACAAGCGGTCTGTGTCGGCCAGCCAGGCGGGCATCCATCAGGTGCGGTCCACCATCGAATCGCGATTGGCGCACCTGGAGGTGAAGGAGCGGCCCAGGGACGAGCTGAACATCCGCATGCGCTTGGGCGCATCGACGCCCATCACCAGCAAGGTCGCCATCGAGCTGCGCGGCATGACGATGCGCGCGGGCGACAAGGCGCTGCTCGAGGTCGCCGACATGCGGCTTCCCGTGGGCAGCAGGACCGCTCTGCTGGGCGACAACGGTTGCGGCAAGACGACGCTGATCCGGCGCATCGTGCAGGGCAACGATCCGCGCATCCGCGTCAGCCCGGGTGTGAAAATTGGACTGTTTGGCCAGGATCATCAGGATTCGCTGGATCTTGCCTTGACGGCACTGGAAAACGCCATGCGCGGCGCGGTATATCCGGAATCGGACGTGCGCACCGTCTTGGCGCGTCTGAACCTGCGCGGTGACGACGTGTTCAAACAAGCGGAACTGTTGTCCGGCGGCGAGCGCGCAAAGGTGGCACTGGCGAAGCTGTTTGTGTCGGATGTGAATGTACTGATCCTCGATGAGCCGACAAATCACCTGGACGTGTTCACGCTGGAATCGCTGGAAAAGGTACTGTCCGACTACGCGGGCACATTGCTGCTTGTCAGCCATGACCGGCGATTTGTGAGCGAGGTTTGTAC
>JAVBTW010000217.1:0-5378 GCA_031555975.1 Eubacteriales bacterium | reverse complement strand
GGCATAATTTTAACCCGATTGCGCGGATCATGTAACCAATACGTAGCCTAACGGCTGGTACTATAGCGGTACGCTGGGTGATCCGCATCCGGGTCCGTTTTTTGGATGAAACAGGTGTTGAACTACGTCATGCGGCTGCAGTGGACGCTGAGCGACCTGGACGATCCGCTCACCGGCAGCGAGGACGGGGAGACGACCTATCAATCCACCGCCAAGAGCTGTCTGCTGTATGACATTCCGTCCGGCCAGCCCCTCAAACCGCAAGGGCCGCATTTGTAAACCACCTTGACAACTGCACGAGCAGTGGACATTATAAGGAGGGCCATCATGAACAGACCGACAATCACGGCGCATTCGGGGTGCGAGGGCACGCAGGACGGATCCATGACCGCCATTCTCAGGGGGATCGAGCTCCGCGCGGACCTGGTCGAGATCGATGTGCGCCATGTGCACGGGCTGGGTCTGGCGCTGACACACAACGCGACCGATGACGCTTCAGGGCTCGTGACGCTTGACGAGGCATTCCACGTGCTGGCCAAGCATCCTTCCATGGGCGTCAACTGCGACCTGAAGGAATCTGGACTGGCGCAGGATGTAATGGCGCTGGCCAGTGCATGCGGAGTGGCCGAGGGTCAACTCGCCTTTTCCGGCAGCCTGGCGCCCGCAGACCTGGCGGCGGACCCATCCATCTGTTCCCGGGCACGGGTGTATCTGAATATCGAACAGGTTCTGTGCGAACTGTTTCGTACGGCTGCGCCGGACACTGTGCCGCTGGACGCGGAACCGTGGGACGTGGTCGAAAGCCACATGCCCGTTGATCTGGGCGTGTGGTTGGATCCAATCATTGAGACCTGTCTCCGCCTGCGCGTCACTGCATTGAATCTACCGCTGAAGCCCTTCATACAACCTTGGCTCGCCCGCCTGGGCGCGGCGGGGGTGCGCAGTTCCGTTTGGACGGTCAATGACGAAAAAACCATGCGAGAACTGCTCTCCATGCAGTGGCTATCCAACCTCACGACGCGCCAAGTCGCTTTGGCGATGTCTGTGCGCGCCTCGCAGCCATAATAAGCTCTGTCAATGCCAAATGCCCATCAAAAACCAGTCAGGACCCCGACAGCCGGCGGTCCTGACTGGTTGTTATTCATGTTCATGGGCCATGGATTGGCCTCCGTCAGCCCTTCACCGCGCCTGCAGCGACGCCCTTTGTGATCTGATTTCTGAAGATAAAGTAGAAGACCAGAATGGGAATCAGTGCGACGGTCAATGAGGTGAACAGTTTCCCATAATCAGAACCCAGCGATCCTGAGTAACGTCCAACTGCAGCGGGGATGGCCTTGTATTTGTCAGTGGCCGTCATGAGGTTCATTAGGATGAACTCGTTCCAGGTGCCGGTGAATGTGATGATGGCCAATGTGACAGAAACGGGGGCGCACATCGGAAAGACGATGTGGGTAAATATCCGCAAAAAGCCCGCCCCATCAATCCTGCCCGACTCGAGCAGCTCGTCGGGGATGCCCTTGTTGAAGTCCGTGCACAGGTAGACGCCCATGGGAAGTCCCAACGCAACGTAAGGAATCAACACCGCAAGCCGCGTGTTGTAGAGTCCGGCTGCATTGACCATCAGAAACAGTGGGATCAAAATTGATTGTAGCGTGAGCAGGATCCCCACGATGAAAATGCCGTGCAGCCATTTTGTGATCTTGTACTGCAGCTTAGCAAAGGCAAAGCCCGCCATGTTGCACAGGACCACCACCGCGGCAACCGTAATGACAGCATAAATGACACTGTTGACAAAGAAAGTGGCGAAATTGCCCTGGATCCATACAAAGGGATAGTTGCCGAAATACCAGTTGGTGGGGAGTGAAAGTTTGTTGGACGTGATATACGCGGTGTTCGTTTTGAAGGACTGGAGAACGAGCCACAGTATCGGATAAATCGTCAGGACCGAAAACGTGATCATGACCACATACACGATGATCTTGGTTACGACCGAAATATTGCGATTGTCCATGAACTAGTCCTCCTTTCCCCCAAGCGCTTTGCCAACGAGCCGGGTCACAACAATCAGGACGACGCTGATGAGCACCATCACAGTGGAAATTGCGTTGGCCAACGGATAGTTTGGCGCGCCATGGAACGCGGATTGATACATGAACAGCGAGAGCACACGCGTCTGTCCCGCCGGACCGCCGCTGGTCATGGCGTAGATCAGATCAAAGGTCTTGAGCGATCCGGAAATCGCCAGAATCGCGGTGGTGATGATCACGCCTGAAAGCGCGGGCAACGTGATGTGCCACAAAATCCTGCCCTCTTTCGCGCCGTCAATTCTGGCGGCTTCGATCACCGCAGGATCAATGCGCTGCATATTGGCGAGGAAGATGATCATGTAGAAGCCCGTGAACATCCAAAGGATGACGATGAGCACTGGGACCATCGGGTTGCCGCTGATCGAGAATGTGGCCGCCGGATTGAAGAGTCGGCGAATCTCCATGAACACAGAATTGCGACCGTAGATGATGGCGTTAAACAGGACGCCAATGATGATCGGCGATATCACATTGGGCAGATAGATCATGGTCTGAAAAAAACGATTGCCATGCTTGATCAGGTTCCGCGAGAGAATGTAGGCCAGAACGAAGCCCAACGGAATCTGGCCGAACACGGACACGCCGACGATGTACATATTGTTTCTCAGCGAGGTGTAGAAACTGCGGGTAGGTTCGGTGAACATCCAAAGGTAGCTCCTCGCGCCCACGAAAGCGATATCCGGGTTCCCAAATATCAACCCGCCGTTGTAGTTGGTCAGGCTCAACAGAATGGAAAACAAGGTTGGAAAGGCCACCACCGCAAGATAAATGATGACGGCAGGCAATACCAATACGGCATAGGACAGCCGTTTTTCACGTTGAATTGTCATGTGTGGCCTCTCCATCCATTGTTATTCGTTAAGCGATGATCCGGCATCCCGGTGCCACTCGGCTCAGCGCTTCGCTTGGCTCAGCGGTCGGCTATTGTTTGGTTGCGTTCCAGGCATCAAAGGCGTCTTGGACGATCTTTGCCACATCTTCCGGCGTCTGGGTGCCCAAGCCGATGGCCTGCAGGCCATCGTTGAGCGGGCCGTGTACCGGGCCTTCGAACGCGCCGTCGATGACCACAGTGGCCTTGTCGTATTCGTTGCCCAGGTTCGCCATCGCGACCTGCAGCGGTTCCAGTGTCAGCGTCGAGTAATCGATGTCGGTTCTGGAAGGGGTGGCCAAACCGCCTGTAGTGAGTCTGTAGGTCAGCACTTCCTTGCCGCCGAGCCACTTCACCAGTTCCCATGCGGCTTCCAGCTTCGGGGAGCCATCTTCCAGGTTCGCGTTGATGCCGAATCCGGTGGCCAGAACGGCGGTATTGGACCGATTGAACTTGACGCCTTCCACATCGATGTCCGGGAAAACGGTGATCTGGAAGTTTGCCTGACGCTCAGGGGTGATCAAAGCCTCACCGGTCGTGGCGTCCGTAATGAACGCGCCCATCCGCCAATCGCCGTCGATGTAGTATGCCGCGGTGTTGGTGGCGAAAAGGCCCGGGCCTTCGCCATAACCGATGGCCAGCGTGGAGGTGTTGATCACGCCGTCATCGTACATCGTTTTGACGAAGTTCAGCGAGGCGACACAGTCAGGATCGGTGAACTTGGCTTCGCCGGAGAGGATCTTCTGCTCCCAGCCTTCGCCCATGAAGCGGCCGGCGACCAGGGAGAACAAGCAGGACTGCATGACCCATGTATCCTGGTTGGGCATCAACACCGTGTCATAACCCTTCGCGGCCAGGATCGGGACCTGGGCGACCAGCTCGGAGTAGCTCTTTGCGGGCTGGAGTCCACAGTCATCGAGCACCTCCTTGTTGATGAAGAGTGCATTGGTCGCAGTGATGCCGGTGGAGAGGATCGCCAGATAGCCGCCAGCCTGGGCGGAGGGGTCCATCGCCAACGGGAGATAGTACTGGGCAAGCCCATCGCGCTCGACGAGGGGTCCCAGGTCCTTGAGCAATTTCTGGGTGTGCAGCGTAGTGGACCGGCCAGACGGCCACGCAAACATGACGTCCGGCAGGTTGCCGACCGCCGCGTAAGCTTCGGTCGCCTGATGGAAAGGCTCATTGAATTCATCTTCACGGACGAGCTTGATGTTCGGGTGCGCGGCTTCAAAGGCGTCCCAGACGACTGTGGTTTCTTCGATGGCATTGGGGCTGGTCATGTCACGATAGTTAAGTACGCGCAGTTCGACTACTTCATCCGCCATGCCGGTTCCGGCAAAGGCAACCAACATCAGCATTGCAAGGGCGAGGGCTACCAGGCGCTTGAGCTTCATACAGATATTCCTCCTATTTTTTTGGGTCGCGGTTTCCTTACCGAACAACAGTATTTTAACGCTTCCAGCGTCATTTGTCAAGCGCAGTTAACTGCATTGCCGTCATTAGCGAGCACGATGCACAAAAAAGTCATAATTGTTTTGTGCTTTTAATGGCCAATGTTTATGTTGCAATTTGCTGCATGCTTGCGCACACCGGCAATCAACGCCGGCGAATTGTGGCGCAAAAGCAGCAGTATGGCCCGACCGCAACAGGATTATAAGCGATGCCATGGCAAATCGAGTCGCATTTACTTAACATGGGACAAATCCCGCTTTTTCTGCGGAACCATCAGACACATCTCGCCAACCGTTAATTCGCTCCGCACAGGAGGCCCGCCCGAAAATTCTGGAATTGGCTTCGGCTTTCTGGTATGATAGGGACAGCTCGGTTGTAATGCCACGCATTTACACAGCGTATTGCGAGGGATGATGGAATGGATGGACAGGTGCGCGGGCGATCCATGTGGGTGCGAATGGGCGCGATCTTTTTGGCAGCGATTTTGCCAGTATATCTGGTTGGCTATTTCATCTACAAAGCCAGCACCGAACAGGTGGTGGGCGAGATTCTGCGCACGCGGATCGGCCAAATGGAATACTATCTGGGCGCTGTCGAACGCGACATGCAGGGGCTGATCCGCATGCAATCCAAGTGCGCCAGCGACACATCCATCAACATCATCGCCAACCGGTACCATGACCTGAGCATCTACGAATGGGGACGGTACATCAACTTGCACTTGGGCGAACTGATGACGCTGCGGAGCATGTCGGGCCACGTGATGTCCGCAACATCGTACTTTCCCGCCCTCGGCAAAAGAATCGACAGCGTGTCCGGCTTGGGCGATATGAGCGACGCCGACCGCGCGCTGAATCAGGCCGCCGAACAGACGCGCGCGCGCATCTTCTTCCACGCGGGCGAACCCTATACCGCCGCCTCGGTGCGTGTCAGCCGGGGCCGCACCGTCTATTCGGTCATCACGAAGCTTT
>JAVBTW010000114.1:0-4043 GCA_031555975.1 Eubacteriales bacterium | reverse complement strand
CAGCACCGCGCCTTGGAGGGCGATCGCGTCCACGATCTGTGCGTCCGGACCGAGATTGAGGGGCTGCGGTTCACAGAAGGAGAGTCGGATCGTGCCAATGCCATTGAGCGCCGCGCCGTCCGCCAGGGGGACGAATGCGGGCGGGATGATCGACCCATCGATGAGGTACAGGTGCGAGCCTGCGCGCTCGGCCGCGCGGGTGGGGGAGAGGGCGAGCTTGCCCTTCTGTAAGCGGTACAGCGCGATGATGCGCTCAATGGTCGCGTAGTCAACGGACTGAGGAGACCCTCCGTCCCACGCCGCTCGCCCCAGCACCCTGCGAAGCACAGCCAAGTGCGCGTCCTTGATCACTTCGATCCGCACACCGTTCGCTGTCTGTTCGGTATGGTTCGCCCAAAACCGGTCCGCCAGCGCTGTGACCAGTTCGTCCTCCGCACGCGCGATGTCAGAAAACCGCGCCAGCGCCGCCTCCGCGCCGGGATAGATGCGCGCCAATGCGGGCAGCACCTCATGGCGAATCGCGTTTCGCGGTGTGGATGGCTCCAGATTCGTCGCGTCCTCTCTGTGCTCCTGGCCGCGCTCACTGAGGTAGGCCAGAATCTCCGGCTTGCTCATGTGAATCAACGGACGCCAGATCACGCCGTCCCGATCCGCCATCCCCGAAGCGCCGCGAAGTCCCGCGCCACGCGCGATGTGCATCAACACCGTTTCCGCCTGGTCGCCCCGATGGTGCGCCAGTGCGATGAGTGCCGCGCCGCACTGAGCCTGCGCAGCGCGCAGGAAAGCATGCCGGGCGTCGCGCGCCGCCTGCTCCATGCCCACATGGCGCTCACGGGCCAACGCGGGCACGTCCGCCGAGCCCTCGATCAGCGGTACACAGAGTTTTTTGCAAAGCGCGCGCACGAAGGCTGCGTCATCGAGCGAATCCAGGCCCCGTATGCCGTGCTCAAAATGAGCGGCGGTCAACTGAACGTCCGCCCGCTCATGCAGCATCAGCAGCATTGCCACCGAGTCCGCTCCGCCCGATACGCCCGCCAAGACACGCATGAAAAAATGCCCCCTTCTCTCGTTGGGGACATTGTACAGGTTCAGACGGGTGATGTCAAATGCCGCGCGAGCGCGCTCACTCCAAATACGCAGTCAGTATATCGATCCCTTCGTCGTCATCCTGCGCGATGGCGCTGTCCAACGCGTCATTCAGTGTCTCGCTGGACAGTCCCTCTCTGAATTCCTCAAAGAACGCCCAGTTACCGTCGTTGGCCGCCCGGTGCGCCAACGCAGTCATGGCTTCCGGTGGCAGTTTGGCCGCCACTTGCCTCAAAGTGCCGTAGTACTCCAACTCGAGCAGCGCGTTTGCCATGGTGGTCAGTCGCTCGTCGCTCAACTGCGCCTTCAGTGCCTCGATCACCGGGCAATCTTCCGCATCCCCGTCCGCCCACTCTTCCACATGATCCGCAAGCGAGACAAACACGTCCGGGTCAGCCACTTGCCCGATGTGATCGTGAAACCATTCCCAGTCCTCGTTTTCCAGCGCGCGCCTGGCCAGCCGGTTGGTCACATTCGGGGACAGCACGGCCCGCTTTGGGCCGGATTCGGGGAGGGCCGTTTCAGTGCGCGTGCCAAGGGCGTCGTTTAACAGGCGGCCCAGCCTGCGTTCGTCCAAAAAGCAGGCCAGTTCGCGAACCATTCCGAGGTCACATGGCTGCTTGCAGCGGTCTACGAGTGCGCCCAGTTGCTCGGTGCCCAGGAATGCGGCGAAGGAGCGGATCAGTTCCCAGGTGACCTCTGTGCCACCCTCCGATTTTTCCGGCACTGGTTCCGGCGTGGGTTGCGGCACCAGTTGTGTGACGGCATCGCCCTTCAGCATGTGCTCCATGCTCACATGGAACAGCTTGCTCAGGTCCAGCAGCGTCTGTACATCCGGAAGTGCCGCGCCAGTCTCCCATTTGCTGACGGCCTGGTGCGTCACGTTCATCAGCGCAGCCAGCTCCAGTTGGGTGTAGTTTGCGCCGGTGCGCAAGTCCGCGATGGTCTTGCCAACGATTTGGTTGTCGATCATGGCTCGTCCCCTCCAGTCATTTTGTCCGGCGGCCGCCGCACATTCAGCATACCGGACCGCCGCACAAAAAGCAATCAACCGTTGATAGAATGGCAAAAAGCAACTCGAAGTTGCAGAAAACGTGTGCTTTTTGGTCGGTTCAACCGCTGGTTGCAGGCATGGAGACATTGTACAGGACGAGGTGGAGGGATGTCAAACGTGGCGTTGAGAAAGGCGCCCTTGGCCACGGCCTTGGGGAATGGAGAGCCCCTCCTGCCCTGATGGGCCACCGATCCTGCGAGGGGGGATGCGGCCCATCAGGGCAGGAGGGGGGATCGAACTGCTCAGCGGTCACTTGGGATGAGCGGTGGTGTGGGACAAGGTCCGCTATTTTTCGCCCATCTCACACACATCAAACGCCGGATTGTACGCATACACGCCCTGCTCGGTCAGCGCGGCCTTTACTTCACCCAACAGTGTACAAAACTTTGCGGCCATGTCCAACTGCCGCTCGCGAACGTACAGCACCACACCAATGGTGGCCGGATCATCTATCACGCGCAGCAGGTTATCGCATTGGGTGCGGGTGCACTGTGCGCGCGCGATTGCGGAGTGGATGTCGGTGACGGGATCGCCGGAAATGGGCAGCGGACGCGTACAGCACGGCTCGATGCCCGCAGTGTGGCGGATGTAGTGATCGGAGAGGCCGCTTTCCACCAGATCCTGAGCGCAGAGGTTGTTTGTCAGCGCCTCAAACAACTCGCAAGCCAGCTCGAATTGGCTCAGCGCCTCTGTGCCCGCCCGCAGGAGCAGTTCGCGTCCGTCGCGCCAGGGCATGGAGTGTCGCAGGCAGATCAGGCCCATGGCCGTGCCCAGCAGATGCTCGATCAAGGGCAACAGCCATTTGGCTGCGCGGGGATCCGGAATCACTTTACCGAGGGGATAGACCTGATTGTCGTCATGGTAAAACATCGCTCGAACCTCCTATGGTATGGTTTGCGATATGCAAGCGCGCTTGGCAGCACGCGTTATGTCAACTCAGGGACCGACTGGGTCCAGTTCATGGTATTCCAATCGCAACCATTTCGCGCCTGGCAGGGTCTAACGGATCAGAAAAGGAGTGATCGATGATGAAAAAAAGACTGCTGACCTGCCTGTTGATGCTGACATGGCTTGTGCCGACGGTACACGCGGAAGGGGCGGCGAATGTGGATATGGGATACCGGATGCTGAAGCCACTGCACGACGCGCAGGGCCAGTTCGTGTGCGCGCCCGAGAGCCTCCGGCTGGCGCTGGGCATGGCCGCGCGCGGCGCTTCGGGCGAGACGAAAGCGCAGTTGGACGCGCTGCTGGGCGCGGCGGATGTGAAGATGCCCGATTATCCCGAGTTGAAGTCGGCCAATGCGGCGGTGATCGCGCCGGACATCACCTTGATGGAGGATTATCGGACCGCGCTGGCCAATGACTTTGGCGCGCAGACGATGCAGCTGGACGAAAGCGCGGTGGCTGCGCTGAACGCCTGGACGCTTGAGAAGACGGACTTCATGATCGACGAATTGTTGAGCGAGCAGCCGGACCCGAACACGAAGTTGTTGCTGGTGAACGCGCTGGCGCTGGACGCGCAGTGGGAGATGCCGTTTTTTGATGTGAGCGACCGCGTCTTCCATGGCACGTCGGGCGACCGGACGGTGTCCATGATGCGCAATGGCGATATGATGCTGGCATACGCGGAGACGGACGGACTGCGGGCGGTGAGGCTGCCCTATGAAGGCGGCCAGCTGGAGATGGTCGTGGCCATGCCCGTAGATGGCGGTATGGACGCGCTGTTGGCAAAGTTGTGCGATGAGGGCGCATCGGCGCTGGGCGCGTTTACGGACATGCGCAAGGTGGACCTGTCGCTGCCCAAGTTCATGTTGCAAACCGAACAGGGCATGAATCAGCTGGTCCAGGGCCTGGGCGTCACAGACGCATTTTCCAGCGCGGCCGACTTTTCGGCCATGACAGA